>NZ_JBLWIS010000006.1:0-177357 GCF_048381675.1 Advenella sp. RU8 | reverse complement strand
GGCCAGGGAAGTATTACCCGCCACACCCAAATTACCACCGACGGTTGAATTACCGCCAACGGTTGAATTACCAGTAACGGTTGAATTACCGGTAACGGTTGAATTACCGCCAACGGTTGAATTACCGCCAACGGTTGAATTACCGCCAACGGTTGAATTACCAGTAACACCTAAAGTACCATTGACACCGGCATTGCCCAGAGATGTATCTCCCGTTACATTCAAACCATTATTTATAGTTGCACCGCTAACCAACAAGGTAGATCCATCTACCCGGGCATCGCCTTGCACAACAAAACCACCAGAAACATTTCCATCACCACTTATAATCAAGCTGTCGCCCGTAACAGCCTGAGCCATTGCCACAGCCCCGGAAAAAGCCAACGCTGACGCCACCAGTGTTTTGGTTAAAACTGATGCACCGCTACGCTTCCCTTTGGATTTGGTATTTTCAGAAACGGCGACATAAGCACCTAGCTTTTCATTCCAGATACTTTTATAAATACGATTCATTACATCCCCTTTTAAATAAAATTATCTGCCTGTTTGATCTCAAGCATGTTTAAACTCAAACGACAGCACTATATCAATTGATAAAAAAAAACAAGGATTGTCTTTTTTAAAATGACACCAGTAGCATATAATACACCGTCAAGATAAACAAAACAATTCAAAACAAATATTACATATAAAAACAATAATGTAATTTCTAAAACTTTATATTGACAATAATCAACAAGTTTCATAAACACAAAATAACAACACAATAAAATTTTTTATTAACTCTAAAAAATAATTTGAATTAGTCCCCTGACTTAACAAAGCGAATCCACTTTTAGCAATTTTTAATTAAAAATCATGGAGTAGCCCATAAAAAAACGCTGCATATTTTTGAATATACAGCGTTTTTTTGAATATACAGCGTTTTTTACTAAATCACAAACCTTATTGCCGTTTTAATTCCTTTGCACCTGGATTTCAACACGACGGTTAGGTGCCAGGCATTGAATTAACTGTGCCCCACTGCCATCACACTGAACGACAGGTTGCGACTTGCCCATACCCCGTGTCTGTACCAGATTGGCAGAAACCCCTTGCGACACCAGGTAATTGCCAACGGTTGCCGCACGGTTTTGTGACAAACGCTGGTTATACGCATCTGAACCCAAGCGATCGGTGTGCCCAATCACGGTAATTGAGGCAATATCCTGACGCCCACTGAAATGTTGTGCCAGTTTTTGCAACTCTGCATGGCCTGAAGTGATGTTATTCAAGTCTGATTTATCAAACGCAAACAGTGCATCGGCATTCAGGGTATAACTTTCCTGCTGCTGGCCGTCCGGGCAAACCGAACCCTCGGTTACCGGTTTCCAGTAGAAGTTACGGGCGATCAGGTTGGAGTCAAACAACACTTTATACTGACAAGTGCTGATGTTATTCACGCCCTGACCGGGGGTGTTGAAGTGGAACAGGTAATCCCACTCTTTAACCCTGAAGCCCTCCGCAAAGTGCGGGCGACCCAGCAAATAATACAGCTGGTCACGCGTCACACCTTCACGAACCTGGGCAAGTGCGCCCAAAACAGGGAAAGTACCCTGATCGTTATCAAATTTAACGGAATCCACATTGGGCCATACCAGCTCATCGGCAGTGCCATCTTTACTGACATTGCTCATGGTGCCACATGCCGTTAACGCCAAGGCTGCCGCTACCGCAACGATACTTGTTTTGTATTGAAAAAGCTTCATTAACATTTCCTTAATAGTTAAACGTTTTAGCGCCAGGGCCACACACTTTCATGTGTGACCCAAGCCATGATTTCAGGCTAATGCAAAATTACCACTGGTAACCCACACCGGCACCGTAAGTAACGTCACCACGACTATTACCAGAAACCGAACCTTTTAATACCCATTTACCGTTATCAGAGATGGTTGATAAACCTGCCGCATAACCTTGCTCTCCACGGTGACCCGCAGAAGCAACCGCAAACATGCTCTTGCCAGGTAAGTAAGCTTGTGGCAAGTTGGCCATGGCCGCCGCAGACGCGGTACCCGCTCTGGCATCCTTGTCTACACGATTCAGGTCACCACGCACCGAGTTGATCTGGTTAGTCAGATTATTAGCTACGCCGTTAAGCTGGCTTACGTTAACAGCATCAGTATCATTGACACCTGCCGCCACGTTAGTAATGGTGGTGCCACCCGCATTAATACCGCCGGCAGAAACGCTTGGGCCAACCTTGTCACCGGCATCGTTAACAAATGACAGACCCTCACCGTTCACAATCGTATTGCCTGCCTTGAAGGTAGAAGCGTTTACGGTAGTTGCGTTAACAGTTGTCACGTTAATGGTGTCACTCAGGGCAAAATCAACCACACCGCTGTCAATAACCTGTGTAATAACAATGTTATTGTCGGTATTGACCAAGCTGACAACATCACCGGATTGAACCTGGGTGTTATTGCCACCGGCATTCAGTGTCCAGCCTTTGTTCAGTTCACTGATGGCATCGCCGACATTATTAACGACTTTGTCTTCGTTACCAACCGTGTAACTTGGTGCACTGACCGTACCATCAGGCTTCACTGTTGAACCACCACCCAGGGCATCGGCCACAGACTGGCTGATATCCTTGATCTGGCCACCGTTAACGGCATCTTTGCTGCCATCGGCAATAATGCCGTCAGCAACGTTCTGGATTTTATTACCACCAACATCCACTTTATCGGCAGTAAAGGCCAAATCACCGGTAGGGCCACCAACCACCGTCAAACCTGTATCACCCAGCTTGACGTTGTCACCCACCTTGACACCACTATCATCCATCACTGTTTTACCAGCCGTGACAGAATCAACCACCAAGTTGGGATCAACCGAGATTTCAATACCGACATTGCCATCTTTCTTCGGTTTCTGAACAATATCAACATTGTCACCGGCTACCAGGGTTAACTGGTCACCTGGCAAGATATCTGCCGGGCCACCGGTTCCGGTTCCGGTGCCAGTTCCAGTTCCAGTTCCAGTGCCAGTGCCAGTTCCAGTTCCAGTTCCACTACCACTAGAACCAGAGCCAGAACTGGCACCAGATCCGGACCCCGTACCCGGATTCTGGCCAGACGGATCGCTAACCGTGACTTTCCAGCCTTCAGCCAGTTTGTTAATCGCGTCTTCTACTGTCCAGAACTCTTGGCCATTAATGGTGTAGCTTCCTGTCATCGAAAGGGTGCCATCAGCATTCAGGGTAACGTTATCGCCAAAAATATTCTGGACTGACTCACCCAATGCCTTTAACTGATCAAAATTAACCGCATCCGTACCCGCTGTACCAGCAGCAAGATTGGTAATCTTGTTGTTACCCATATTGATACCATTCGAATTAATGACAACGGTATTGGGTAACTGGACACCTTTTGTATCAACAAAGCTCAAGCCATTACTGTTAATGAAAGTACCACCGGCATTTACGCTATCAACCTTGATGTTTTGTGCCAGTTTGATACGCAGTTTACCGTCTTCACTGTCAACACGAAGGTTGGCATCAGAAGCATCGGCAGCGTTATCCAGACCACCAACGATACTTAACGTTTGGCCCAGATCTTTATGGATCACTTTACTTGGGTCTGTATCATTACCCACAAAGTTCAAACCGGTCTCTGTAAGACCCTCACTGATCAACTGAAGCTGCTCTTCGGTTGCCGCACGACCGGCTTTTGCAAAGTCAGCCGAAGCCAGGTCACGATTGCTCAATCCAGTGATATCACCCTTGTTAGCATCAATCACGATAGTATTGGCCGGGCCTCCTACCGGATTAGCAAACAGTTCAATCCTGCCCGCCTCTACCTTGGTAGTTGCCGTTGGATTGGCCGTAACATCATGCACCACCAAGCCTTTATCGTTAACCTGCGTATCGCCAACGTTCAGGCTACCCTCCTCAGTCAGATCAACATCTTTAGCCAACTGAATGCTCAGGCCACCATCACCGTTCTGGACCACACCAATGTTGCCTTCGCCAGTCAAGTCAGCCTCCGCGGCACCACCGGTCAAGCCCAAGGTTTCATTCAGCTTGCGGGTAACCGTCTTGCCGTCATCACCGGCAAACTTCAAGCCATCGTTAAGGTTGGCCACTTCCTGAGGATTACCCTTGCCATCGGTATACACAATACGGGTAGTGGTTGTGCCAGGGGCACCATCAACACCGGGGGCACCGTTTTTGACGCTAATATTAGTGCTGGCACCGGCTTCACCCTTGGCACCGCTTGGACCGGTCAGGCCAATCGAGCCATCAGCCCCGTTCAGCACCACAGAAGCACCGTTCTTGCCATTCACGCCAATCTTGCCATCGACTCCGTCAACTCCATCCTTGCCAACCTGGATGTTTTCCAGATCGGTCAGGCTGGTAGCCAGTTTGATGCGCAGCTCACCATTTTCACTATCCACACGAAGATTGGCATCCGAAGCCGCTGCCTTATTATCCAGACCACCCACTATATTCAGGGTACCACCCAGATCTTTATGGATTTCATCTCCCTGGTTACCGACAAAGTTCAAGCCAGCTGTGGTCAGGTTTTTGGTTGCCGTTTGCAAATCACCAATATTGGCCGCGTTGGTCAAGGTATCACCCGTGGCATCAGCCAGGTCGACACCACCCAAACCGCTAGCCACACCCGTGATCTGTTTATTGCCACCATCAATGCCAGTAACCGTTACGCTTGGGCCACCGGTAATGGTTAAGCCACTACTGTTAATGATGGTTGTATTGGTACCATTGGTAAAGGTAGCACTATTCAGGCCAGCCAGATCTTTAGCCAACTGAATGCTCAGGGCACCCGTGCCATCAGCCACCACACCAATGTTGTTGTCAGAAAGAGCTCCCGTAGCACCACCGGTCAGGCCCAGGGTTTCATTCAGCTTGCGCGAAACCACGGTTCCATCATCACCCACAAAGCTCAGGCCATCATCCAGATTGGCAATTTCCGCACCTTTATAAGTCACGCTGTCATCGACATTGACAACGAAGTTGTCACCCAGTTTGGTTTCACCAGTCACGGTCAGATTCTTAGTCGTCACGCTACCTTCGTTAATCACCGTCTGGTTCGTTGTATCACCACCAACCGTAATGCGATCACCATTGATAATGGTATCGCCAACGGTGATGCTGTTTCCGATTTCAATATCGTCAGCCAGATCAAAAGTCAGGTCAGTACCTTCTTGCGCAATCACGATATTGCCATCGGTATTGTCAAAATCAACCGTCGTACCCGGTGCTACATTCTCGGAAGTAGCCGCATCGGCATTCGTGGTGACGTTCCAGCCTGTATTGGCAATCGTTTTCACTGCTTCCAATTGGTTTACGTTAACCGCGTCAGTACCATCTGTTCCGGGGGCAAGGTTGGTAATTTTCTTTCCACCCATATTAATGCCACTGGAATTAATAACCGGGCCATTATTAATGGTAATACTATCCAGATCAGTGAGGTTACGCGCCATGACCAGGTTTAACTGACCACCATTACTATCCACCCGCAGATTGGCACCCGTAGACGCTTCGCTGGAATCCAGCTCACCTGAGATTTTCAAAGGCGTAGTGTCACCCAAGGTCTTGGTAATATTGCCACCGGTATTGCCGGCAAACAGCAAGCCGTCATTTTTATTGGCGATTTCAACGCCTTCATAAGTAACACTGTTATCGTTGTTCACGACAAATTTGTCACCCAATTTGGTAACACCACCAACGGTAAGATTGTTAGTCGTAATGTTGCCTTCGTTAATGACCGTCTGATTACCTGGATTACCAATCTTGATTTCTTTCGCCAGATTAAACTGCAAATCTGTACCATTACGGGTTATAACAATATTGCCATCGGTATTGCTGAAATCAACTGAACCACCGGGGGCTACGTTCTCGGTTACTTCACCATTAACACCAACATCCCAACCCTGTGCAACATACCCTAACGCATCCTGCACGTTATCATAGTCGGTACCACGTACGTTTAGGTTTGCAGTCACCTTATGGGTCTCAGAATCATAACTTGAGTTTCCTCCCAGCGCATCCGCCATGCTCTGGCCTGCCGTATCCAGGTTGTCACCCAAGGCAGTCACTGCCTGATTGGTGGCAAACAACTGGCTGCCATTAATAGCATCCGTTGATGTTTCAGAAAGACGACCAGCCGCAACGTTGGTAACGGTACGCTCTGCACCAACAGAACCGACACTCACGGTTGCTGTCGGACTCACACCTGCAAAGTTATAGGTATTCTTATCAACTACCACATTGGAAGTACCAACGGCAGTCGCGGTAACAGATCCACTACCCAAGGCAACGGAGCCCTCATTGCTTGCCTTGGCACCTTGACCCAGCGCCAGCGCATTGTCTGCCGTGGCTTGAGCACCACTTCCAAATGCAGACGCATTCAGGGCATTGGCCTTGCTAGCGTTACCCACCGCCAAAGCATTATCTGCCGTGGCTTGAGCACCATTACCAACAGCGGACGCGTCCAGGCCAGTCGCATCAGTATTGGCACCAACTGCCAATGCATTAAGGCCTGTGGCTTGTGCTTCATAACCAAAAGCGGCAGCCTGTTTAGCATCAACCCGAGCACCAGTACCCACAGCCAAACCATTTTCCGCAGACGTAGTCGCTTCTGCACCATCTCCAATAGCCGTGGCTGACTTGGCCCGCGCCTCGGCTTCTACACCCAGCGCCAAGGCATGTTGTTGATCTGCCTTAGACAGATTACCAATTGCGATCCCTGCGGTGTTGCGCTCTGGATCCTGATTGTATGGATCGCTGAAGCCTGACACCGCCCCAGTACCCATGGCGATACCATCTGTTGCATAACCCACCGCACCAGTACCAGTAGCAACCGCATTCAACCCACTGGCACTGGCATCCGTACCGCTGGCCTGGGCATTCAGGCCACTAGCCACAGCATTAGTACCACTGGCTTGGGAGCTCACACCACTAGCCAAAGAATTACTACCAAAAGCCATCGCATCATCGGCTGATGAATAAGCCTTATAACCTTGGGCTATACCACGCAGCTGAATAGTTTCAGCATCCTGACCAATAGCGATGCCATTATCTGCAGTGGCTTCCGCGCTCGTACCAATCACAATCGTATTATTCGGTGCGGCACCCGCTGTTTTCGGATGAGAACGTGCTCCCGTACCCATCACAATGGAGTTTTCTCCATGACTTTCCGCATCCTCTCCAATTGCCACGCCACCCTCATGATAGGCTTGACTGTGGTTACCTACCACCGTGGAATTAGCAGCATGTGCTTCAACCGAATGGCCGATTGCAACACTCTGTTCGCCTGCCGCACGTGCCAAATGACCAGCAGCCAAAGATGAGGTTTGTAAAGCATGTGAATCAGGACCAATCGCGATCGAGTCAATACCGGTCGCCTGTGTATTATCCCGATTAAGAGGATTGTCAGAGTTGACACTAAAGTATCTAACGCCATTCTCCGCAATAGCCTTCTCTAGCTGAGCCACGTTAACAGCATCACCCTGAAGCACACCATTTGCAACCGTCACAGTACCATTTGGATTGTAAATAACCGCATCACCGGGAAGCACACTGATCGCACCGCTAGAAACAGCATTAATTGCTTCGGCCACTGTTTTGTATTGATGTTTAACGCCTGATGTATCCTCAAGTTCAATAACGTAACCACCAAAAGCACCATTACTATCCACGGTAACATTGCCACCAACCAAATTGGCAACTTCCTGCTGAGCGCCTTTCAACTGACGAACGTTTACCACATCATAATCCTGAGACCCATCAGCCACATTCACAATACGACGTGTTGTACGTTGACCGGTAGCCGGATTCGTATTACCCACCGATACTACCGTACCATCAGTAAAACCACTACCTGTCAGGTAACCCACTCCCTCAGCATCGGTAGCACGTGCATACGAGCCGATACCAAGCGCTACACTTCCGCCTTCTGCAGTCGTATTTCGACCTATAGCTACTGCTCCTGCAGCTGCTGTTGACTGCGAACCAAGGGCAACACCAGTATCTTCAGAAGACGCATCGTATCCAATTGATACGGCATCCGTATCTGCCTTGGTGTTACCGCCAATAGCAACCGCATGTTCAGTAATACCTGCTCCGTTATTCGCCAACTCACCAATCGAAACGTTTGAGTTCCCACCTAAATTGGATCCTGCCCCACTACCAATAGCCACGTTCCAGTAACCGCTTATATCTGAGCCGGCATTGGCGCCGACTGCCAGGTTCTGGCCTCCTGCTGATCTTTGCCCTGCGTTGGTGCCAATGGCGATATGATCGGTTCTATCGTCAGAAGTCGTACTTACAGTACCCACTCCCGCTCCAGTACCCAGTGCAATACCACCTACTGAACCTGCATAAGCGCCATTACCGGCTGCAAAAGCATTGGCCGCCTCGGCTTTCGCACTACCTATCGCAATACTGTTGCCAGCATTAGCCTGTGCCCCACCACCCAATGCCGTCGCGTTACCTGCTGCCGCCTTGGCCGCATCACCCAATGCCACCGAACTAGTACCGCTGGCTAGGCTATCACGACCAATTGATACGGCAGCCTCACCACCAGCACCAGGTGCAGCGCCACCCGCTTTAGCACCTGAACCAAACGCAATGGCGTCAGTACCTTCTGCTGTTACCTCTGCCCCCGTACCTGCAGCGAAAGCGTTTTCTGCATTTGCATTGGCTTCTTCTCCAAGCGCAATAGCACCGGTTGATGTAGCGATTGCCTTAAAACCTGCCGCAAAGCTATTTTCCGCTTGCGCCTGAGTCATAAAGCCAAGTGCAACACTATTTAAGCCCGAAGCTAGCACCTGAGGGCCAATGGCGACACTATCAACACCCGTCGCTGAAGCATCTGCTTTATCTGAATTGACACGGAAATATTTGATGCCTGGCGTAGTATCTGAAACGCCCAAATCGGATAATTTTGTTTGTAGGATTGTAATATTTCCTTCCGCTGCCGTCAGACGGGTTCCCTGTGATGCAATAGTACCTTCAGCCGTTGACATACGGGTTGTTAGGCCGGAAATGTTGGTGTTGGCAGTCCCTAAACCAGTTTGCAAAGTATCAATCTCGCCTTCAGCTGTTGACACGCGGGAGGTTAGACCAGAGATATTGGTATTGGCAGTACCTAAGCCAGTTTGCAGGGTATCGATCTCGCCTTCTGCCGTTGACACACGACCTTCTAGCGTTGCAACATCACTAGTATTTGCAATCACTGCCTGATTAACAGTATTCAACTGTCCTGCTGTTACCGCCAAATTCGCATTATTGAGTTGTGAAATATCAAATGAGCCGTTTAAACCACTGATCGTTCCGCTACCACTTGAAAACTCAATTATATTTCCTGTGACAGGAGCATTATCCCCTACAGTAATAGTCTGTGCCTGTGCTGAAGCCCCCACAGTCACAGCCAAAAGCGTCCCAACCAGCAAAGATGATCCGCTACGCTTGCCTTTTGCCTTAACGTTTTCTGAAACAGCGACATAGGTACCTGTTTGCTCATTCCAAATGCTTTTATAAATACGATTCACAACCGATCCTTTCAAATATGTATATCTGCCGACACGATTGGTTGGTTTGAACTGTAAATTAAAATTATTTCAGTTGGAAACTAACCCAAATTAAGCCAGCATCTTGAACATTAGCAATGCCCATGCCAAGAGTAATTTCATAATGAAAACAACTTGTTATAGGCATGTTAAGGGATCGACTGTAGTAAATATAAACAGATAATTCAATTTGCAATACTTCACAATTAAGCCAATATCATTTGGCTGATTTATTTTTTTTATTTTTATTAAAAAAAAAAATGTTTTGATTAAATCAAATTTCAATCAATACAACGAATACAAATCATCCTTATATGACAGTTTTTTAAAAAAGCTCTGAAAAAAATTGTTAAGCATGGTTATCTTTCAATAAGTACTCACCCTTCTTTGTTACACAAAAAAATCTTCTTTTATCAATTCTTAACATTGTCAGTGAAATCAACCACACTTTTCACAAACAGCCCCCCATAAAAAAAACCCGAACATCCGTAAATGTTCGGGTTTTGGGCTTGATACCGGCAAATCCAAAGTACCGGTTCACAGCGTATTTATAGGGGCTTATTTACCAACCTGGTTACCAATAACGCCACCCACTGCGGCACCACCGACGGTACCCCAACCGCTGCCACCAGTAAGCACAGCACCAGCGACACCACCAATGGCTGCACCACCAATAGTGCTTTTATCGCGTGTGCTCATATTGCCACAACCGGTTAACACCGCTGCAACAACCGCAACCAGCATTACTTTACTTACTTTTTGTGTATTCATTTCTTAAACTCCTTAAGGCATTGGCCAGATACTCAATGGTTAAAACATTATCCTGTTGCTGACAGGTTCTCAAAATTCCACCGTTTTAGCTATATTTTTACTGTTTAAATTGTATCAATATACTAATACCAAGAGATTTTGACACCAACTGAAATTTACTTCAATGCTTTATAGCGAATTCGCTTGGGTTTAGCTCCTTCCTCACCCAGGCGACGTTTTTTGTCTGCTTCATATTCCTGATAGTTGCCATCAAAAAACACAACCTGCGAATCTCCTTCAAAAGCCAAAATATGGGTCGCGATCCGGTCCAGGAACCAGCGATCATGGCTAATGACCATCACACTGCCCGCGAACTCCAGCAATGCATCTTCCAGGGCACGCAAGGTTTCCACATCAAGGTCGTTGGATGGTTCATCAAGCAGCAAAACATTGCCGCCCTTGATCAGCGTGGCTGCCAAGTGCAAGCGTCCACGTTCCCCCCCCGACAATTGCCCGACCATCTTATTCTGGTCAGAACCCTTGAAGTTAAAACGTCCCAGATAAGCACGGGCAGGCATTTCAAATTTGCCGACTGTTAGCAAGTCTGCACCATTGGAAATGAAATCAAACACGTTTTTATCATTACTCAGGGCTTCGCGCGACTGGTCCACAAAAGAGATATTGGCCGTTTGACCTATCTTGACCTCTCCGGAATCGGGCTGCTCTTGACCGACAATCATTCGGAACAGGGTAGATTTACCGGCACCGTTAGGACCAATAATACCTACGATGGCACCTGGTGGCACCTTAAAGCTCAAGTTATCTATCAGCAGGCGGTCACCAAAGGCCTTACTGACGTTTACAAATTCAATCACTTCATTGCCCAGACGCTCTGCTACTGGAATAAAGATTTCCTGGGTTTCATTGCGCTTCTGGTATTCATGTGAAGACAGCTCCTCGAAGCGGGCCAAACGTGCCTTCGATTTTGCCTGGCGTCCCTTGGGATTCTGGCGCACCCATTCCAATTCTTTCTTGATGGTTTTCTGGCGGGCAGACTCAGCAGATTCTTCCTGCTGCAAACGGTTGCCTTTTTGTTCCAGCCATGAGCTGTAGTTGCCTTTCCATGGAATACCGTGACCACGGTCAAGCTCAAGAATCCATTCCGCGGCATTGTCCAGGAAGTAACGGTCGTGAGTAACCGCCACGACCGTACCCGGGAATTTTTGCAGGAATTGCTCAAGCCACTCAACGCTTTCCGCATCCAGGTGGTTGGTGGGCTCGTCCAGCAACAACATGTCGGGTTTTGACAACAACAGGCGGCATAAGGCAACACGGCGTTTTTCACCACCTGAAAGGTGTCCGATATTGGCATCCCAGGCAGGCAAGCGCAGGGCATCGGCGGCAATTTCCATTTGGTGCTCAATGTCATCGGCCCCACTGGTTGCCGCTGCCGCAATAATCGCTTCCAGCTCAGCCTGCTCGGCAGCCAACTTGTCAAAATCGGCATCCGGCTCGGCGTATTCAGCATAAACCTCATCAAGGCGTTTACGCGCGGTAAACACCGCGCCCAGCCCTTCTTCCACCGATTCCCTGACGGTGTGATCGGGGTTAAGCTGGGGTTCTTGCGGTAAATAGCCAATATTCAGGCCAGGCATCGGAATAGCTTCGCCTTCGATGTCCTTGTCGACACCAGCCATGATTTTAAGCAGGGTTGATTTGCCAGAGCCATTCAGGCCAAGGACGCCGATTTTGGCACCCGGAAAAAAAGACAGGGAGATATCACGCAAAATCTGCCGCTTTGGGGGCACGATTTTACCGACTCGGTTCATGGTATAGACGTATTGGGCCATTTTTATATGCGTAAATATGAAAAGAACCCATTGTAGCCATTTCCAAACGTATTGTCCGTTTGGAGAATCGGGCAAGGACTCGGGAGGCACTGAAAATCCAGTACAATCAGTGGATTGAATCCACTCCTACCTATATATGATCAACATGCTTACCTTTACCGAACTTGAACTGGAACTCCTTGGCAAAACTGCCGATGCCCTTAGCGCCTACATGGGCAAACCGGTTCTGGCCGAAGTGGATTTATCTGAAGACGGTTTTGAATGGGTAATGTTTGGCGTTCCGCTGGACATTAACGACGCAGCGGAAGATGAAGAAATCGTTCATATCCAGATGGGTGGCCCGTCTGCACGTCTGCTGGGCAATGCCGGTGGCCTTGATGACTGGCAGCAAGAAGTTTATGCCTGTGAGTTCCTGTGGGGTATCCAACTGACTGAGCAGGAAAACATCCGTTTCATTCGCATTGACTATACGGGCGAAGAGGTGCAATGGGCTGAAACACTGGAAGAAATGCTGCCGTTTGCCATTAACGATGAAGAACTACCCAGTGCTGAAGATAACTGGGACGAAGACGACGACAGCGATAACGGGCCGGAAAACAACCCGCCCGCACCGACACTGCATTAATCCTGTTTTTTATCCCGCAGGTAGAGCAATAGCCCAACGGGATACATGGACGCCACCAGCAAAACAGGCATCAATCCGCGCAAGTGGGCCAGGCCGGGCAGTTTACCCCCCCCGGCCCGCAAATGCAGGCGAAAACGGGTATAACGTGCCGCCGCCATTAAAAAGGCGACAGGCTGGTACCTGAACCATGGCAAACATTCCACAACCGTATCGCGCGCCAGTAACAACAGCCCCAGGGCATGTTTTTTACTTGTTTGTGCCCCCTCTTCAGACAGGGAGCCTTCTGTGTCGTGATAAACCCGAAATACCTGATTCACAAAACGGGTTAGATACCCTTTGCGGGCAATCGCTCGCCAGACAATACTTTCAGGCACAAAACCGTCGATATTTTCAGGGAAGGGAAAATACTTCAGCACCTCTGTTTGCATGCAGCCAAACTTTTCACCTTTTACCGCATACCGGAAAGTCATGTCCATGGAAGTCATGTCCATGACATCTTCGGGGTATTTGTCGCCGACGATGCTGCCGTCTGGACGGGCACACAGGCCGGTCACGGCAATATAACCCTCACGCTGTTCTGCTGGGATAGAACGCCAGCACGCCCACATCTGGCTAAGTGCATCTGGCGGAAGAGTATCATCGCTATCAAGGACAACCAGCAAACGTCCCCAAGCCTGCTTGACACCATTGTTGAAGGCGGTTTTTTTATGCTGGTTTCTTTGCCAGACATAGCGAATGGGAAAGGGTGAATTCTCTTGCCATTGCTCTATCAGAGCACGGGTGTTATCGGTAGAACCGTCATCAATAATAAGCCATTCAAAATCACTAAAATGCTGATTACAAAGCGACTCATAAGCACGCAACAGGGTGTGTGCCCGATTATAAGTCGGCGTCAACACCGTAAACGAAAACTGATTGTCTGTCATGGCTGAAAATAATTAACGATCGAGCTTTTTATTAATGGCTGCTAAACCAAACGATGTATTAGTTTGCCACGTTAATGATGGCCAACTTGTAGGGAATCGTAAAATGCGTAATTGACATTAAAAACCAAGGCGCTACATTAAAAAGGCCGCTGTCGTGTGACAACGGCCTTGAATTTTTGCCTTACGGGCAAAACTTGCTTAACGCATTACAAGCATTAAACACGTTTTACTTTTTCTAGCATTTTGAACACGCCTTTTGGTGAGCTAACAAACAAACGTTTGAATGCTTTACCCAGGCAGCGGCGCTCAAGAGTATTACGACGGACGCGCTTGACTTCAGCCATGAGATTCTCCAGATAAATTGGTTAGCCTGCTAGTTTACTGGAATTATGTCTATTTATCAATAGATACTTTCATTTTCAGGGCCAACTCGAAAGCCACCCGCAAAGAAGACTCATCGGCAATACCCTTTCCGGCAATATCAAATGCAGTGCCATGATCAACACTAGTACGAATGAAAGGCAAGCCAACGGTCACGTTAACACCATTGTCAACCCCCAGGTATTTCACGGGGATGAGGCCCTGGTCGTGGTACTGGGTCACCACAATATCAAACTCACCCCTGCGGGCCCGCATGAATATGGTGTCTCCCGGGTAGGGGCCACTTACCTGCATGCCCTGCTCTTGCATGCAGGCAATGGCAGGGGCAATGATATTGATATCTTCCTGGCCAAAACGACCTTCTTCTCCGGCATGCGGGTTTAACCCGGCCACGGCAATACGGGGTTGGGCAATGCCCAATTGAAGACAGGCCTGGTGCGCAAGCAAGATGGCGTTGCACTCATTGTCATGAGTAATATGTTGTGGCACTTCTGACAACGGGATATGAATACTTACCAACAATACCCTGAGTTCATCGTTAAGCAGCATCATGCCGACATGCCCTGCACCGGAACGTTGCGCCAGAATTTCGGTATGGCCAGGGTAATTGACACCCGCCATTTTGAGCGATACTTTATGCAGCGGAGCCGTCACAATGGCGGCAATTTGCCCGGACATGGCGTCGTCAATCGCTTTGCAAAGGTAGGCATAAGCACCCAAGCCGGCAACTTCAGAGGCCCGGCCCATTGGCAGGTCTGCCGGAATAGGCGAAGCACAACTAATGACAGGAATATGTATAGGACCAGACCCTTGCGCGCCTGTCTGTGCCCCTGCCTGTTTCCAGGCATCAATATTGGGAAATTCCTGGACCACGATGTGACTTGCCTGCAAAAAACCGGCGGCTCGCGACAAACTGCCAGCGTCTCCGTAGACCAGCGCAGGTGCCGGCAAGCCGCGCACAAACAGTTTTACCACCAGCTCAGGGCCAATCCCTGCTGCATCTCCCATGGTAATCCCCACGGGCAAACTTGCATGTTGTGATGATTCGCCTGACATATTCCGCCTTTACAATAATATTGCCAAGCTTCAATTCTAACAGTTAATACCTGGTATTCAGGCACAATTCACCCGTGTCCACAGCAGGGTTTCATGGCAAAGGCGGCAAAGCCGTCATATAATGAATCTGGATATTTGAACAGTATCCATTTTTTCATGAAAATTTCCGGCTACAAGCCCAAAAGCCTTTAAGCATAACGGTATCCATTCACATGAGTTCTCAAATCAAGATCGTCGGCGCACGCCAGAACAACCTTAAAAACCTCGATGTCACTTTCAACACCGGAGAATTCACCGTGATTACCGGGGTCTCCGGGTCGGGTAAAAGCTCCCTGGCTTTTGATACCCTGTATGCCGAAGGCCAGCGTAAATATGTGGAAACCTTTTCCCCATATGCCCGCCAATTCCTGGACCGCATGGACAAGCCCCAGGTAGAACGCATAGACGGCATTTTGCCCGCCATCGCAATTGACCAAACCAATCCCGTGCGTAATTCGCGCAGCTCGGTGGGCACCATGACCGAACTGAACGACCACCTGAAACTGCTCTACGCCCGTGCCGCCCGCCTGTACTGTCGCTGTTGCGCCCGTGAAGTAAAAAAAGACAATCCGGAAAGCATTTACCAGGCCCTGGCAAACCTGTCCGCCCAAGCCGGTGACCCGCGACTGATCATCACCTTCCCAGTCCTTGTACCCCTTAACTATGCCGAAGCAGAAATCAAGGAATACCTGGAACAACAGGGCTATACCCGGATTCATACCGAAGAAGCCCGTACAGTCACCCGCATAGTCAAAGACAAGAAAAAGAAAGAAAAACCGGTTTCCGAAACCCAACGCGTGCTGTATGTGGTGCAGGACAGGCTGCGGTTTTCCAATGCTGAGGAATCCCGAGTCATGGAAGCGCTAGAGGCATGCCTCAAATATGGCAACGGACATTGCTCGATTTATGCATTAAGCACCGAAAACGCCCCCCTTCATACCTGGAAATTCAGTGATCAGTTGCATTGTGCCCACTGTGACATTACCTATTCCGCCCCCTTGCCCAGCACGTTTTCCTTCAACTCTCCCCTGGGCGCCTGCGAAACCTGCCGCGGCTTTGGGCGGGCCATGGGGATTGACTATGGCCTGGTGATTCCCGATGAAAGCAAGTCCCTGGAAGAAGGGGCCGTCAAACCTTGGCAAACGCCCAGTTACAGCGAGTGCCAAACCGAAATGATGCAATATGCCAAAAAAACTGGCATTCGTACAACAACGCCCTGGAACCACCTTAACCAGGCGGAAAAAAACTGGGTCCTTTACGGTGACCCCGAATGGAAAGGTGGCGCTTCTGCCTGGAAACACCAGTGGTACGGTGTACAACGTTTTTTTGACTGGCTGGAAACCAAATCATACAAAATGCACGTGCGTGTTTTGCTGTCCAAATACCGCAGCTACACGCCCTGCCCCGCCTGCCATGGCTCACGCCTGAAACCCGATGCCAATCTGTGGCGCCTGGGCGATACCCGCCAGGATGACCCGCTTTATGGCAACTACAAGCGCTTCAAGCCGGTAGGTGCCACCTGGAGCCAGGAACAACTGTCCCAACTGGGTGGCCTGGCCATTCATGACTTGATGCAACTGCCCATAGAACGGGTTCATGCCCTGTTCCAGCAACTGAAGCTGGGTGAAGAAAACGATGCCGCCATGACCCTGGTACTGTCGGAAATCCGCTCGCGCCTGAAGTTTCTTTGCGATGTTGGGCTGGGCTATCTTAGCCTGGATCGCCAAAGCCGGACCCTGTCGGGTGGCGAAGTGCAACGCATCAATTTAACAACGGCCCTCGGTACATCCCTGGTTAATACGCTGTTTGTGCTGGATGAGCCCTCTATTGGCCTGCACCCGCGTGACATGCACCGCATTATCCAGGTCATGCTGCGCCTGCGCGATGCCGGCAATACCCTGGTCGTGGTTGAACACGACCCGCAAGTCATGGTGGCAGCCAACCGGATCCTGGATATTGGCCCGGGCCCCGGTGAACGGGGTGGTGAAATCATTTTTGATGGCACCCCCGAGCAATTGCGTTCGGCCTCTTCACTAACCGGGCAATACCTGAGTGGCAAGCTGAAGGTAGAGTCGCCACTGCCCATGCCGGTGAGCGACAATACCCCAAAACTCATCCTTGAGGGGGTTCAGGCCAATAACCTTAAAAACTGCGATGTGTCGTTCCCGCTGGGGCGTCTGGTCTGCATTACCGGCGTCTCTGGTTCCGGCAAATCCACCCTGATACAGGATGTTTTGCATCCCGCCCTGCTGAAGCATTTTGGCAAGCCCACCGAAGCCCCCGGACCCTTCAGCCGCCTGCTGGGGGCCGAGCAACTGGCTGATGTAGTCATGGTAGACCAGTCACCCATTGGCAAAACCGCCCGTTCCAACCCGGCCAGCTACGTGGGTGCTTTTGATGCGATCCGCAAGCTGTTTGCCCAGGCAGCGGTTTCCCGCGAACGGGGTTATACCGCAGGCACCTTCAGTTTCAATAGCGGAGATGGCCGCTGCCCCACCTGCGGAGGCACCGGTTTCGAGCATGTGGAAATGCAGTTCCTGTCCGATGTATACCTGCGCTGCCCCGATTGCGATGGCAAACGTTTCAGGCCTGAAATACTGGAAGTAAAAGTTGAACACCTGGGCCGCAAGGCATCCATTGATGAAGTGCTGGCCATGACCGTGCATGAGGCACTGGATTTTTTCAAGGGACTACGTGAAGTGCAAACCAGCCTGATGCCACTCCTGGATGTGGGCCTGGAGTACCTGACGCTTGGCCAGCCGGTACCTACGCTGTCGGGTGGAGAGGCCCAGCGCCTTAAACTGGCTGGCCATCTTGCCACGGCCGCTCGAAGTGGCATTTCCAGCGCCAAGGTGGCCAAAAAAGGCAGCCTGTTCCTGTTTGACGAACCCACTACCGGACTGCATTTTGATGACGTGGCCCGCCTGATGCGAGCCTTCCGTAAACTGCTGGCTGCCGGCCATTCCCTGTTGATTATTGAACATAACCTGGATGTCATCCGGGCAGCAGACTGGATTATTGACCTGGGTCCTGATGGGGGTGAAGCCGGCGGTCAGGTAGTTGCCCAAGGTACGCCTGCCGATATCATGCAACATGCCACTTCCAGCACTGGACAAGCCCTGCGTGAATATGAGCAAAGCATTGTCAGCCCGGCACCCGCTAGCCTGAACGAGGTTTCTCCGGCCTACTTGGGTACCGCCCTGCGCCAGCAAGCCAACCACATGACCAGGCCGGATAAAATCGACATCATGAATGCCCGCGAGCACAATCTCAAAGGCATCAATGTGCATATCCCCCACAACACCTTTACCGTCATTACCGGCGTATCGGGTTCGGGCAAGTCTACCCTGGCCTTCGACATTCTGTTCAACGAAGGCCAGCGCCGCTATCTGGAGTCTCTTAATGCCTATGCCCGCGCAGTGGTGCAACCGGCAGGCAAGCCAGACGTGGACGCCATTTATGGGATTCCGCCTACCGTAGCGATTGAACAGCGTACCAGCCGGGGTGGCCGAAAATCAACGGTTGGCACCATGACGGAAACCCACCATTTCCTGCGCCTGCTGTATGTCAAACTGGGCACCCAGTTCTGTCCCGACTGCCATGTACCGGTAGAACCGCAAACGCCCGAACAGATTTTTTCCCGGATTTTACAAGCGCACAAGGGCCAGCACATTGGTATCCTGGCCCCCTTGGTCACGGCCCGCAAAGGCTATTACACCGACCTGGCCAAATGGGCCCAGTCCAAAGGCTATACCCACCTGCGGGTAGATGGCGACTTCATTCCCGTACAGCCCTGGCCACGACTGGACCGCTATAAAGAACACACCATAGAGTTGCCGATTGCCGACTTCGTGGTAGACGTAAACAATGAAAATGACCTGAAAGAGGCCCTGCATAAGGCCCTTGAGCATGGTCAGGGCAGCATGAGCATCATCTGGGAACTGGATCGCAACAATCCCCTGCAAACCCGCCATCTGCACCAGCAACACTTCTCGGTGAAACGTGCCTGCCCTTCCTGCGGCATCAGCTTTCCCGAACCCGATCCACGCCTGTTCTCGTTCAACTCAAAACATGGCTGGTGTCCGGATTGCTTTGGTACCGGCCTGAAAATCAGCGGTTTTGATGCCGAGCAAACCGGTGAGGAAGCCAGCTGGGTGAACACCAGTGAAGAGGAAGAAGAAGCACTGCAAGATTGCCCTTCATGCCATGGCCTGCGCCTGAACCGCAATGCCCGTGCCGTGCAATGGCAAAACAAGGCCATTACCGAACTGACCACCCTGCCGGTTTCAGAAGCCCTGGCCTTCTTTAACAATTTAAGCTTGAATAAACGGGAAGCCGACATTTCCCGTGACATTCTGTCGGAAATCAGGAACCGCCTGGCCTTCATGGAAGAAGTGGGGCTGGGCTACCTGGGTCTGGACCGCTCCGCCCCCACCCTGTCCGGCGGGGAAGCACAGCGCATTCGCCTGGCAGCCCAACTGGGTTCCAACCTGCAAGGGGTCTGCTATATTCTGGACGAACCCACCATTGGCCTGCACCCGCGCGACAACCGGATCCTGCTCAATGCCCTGGCCCGCCTTGAAGGCAATGGCAACACCCTGGTGGTGGTTGAGCACGATGAAGACACCATTCGCCGCGCCAGCCATATTATTGATATTGGCCCCGGTGCCGGCGTACGGGGCGGTACGGTGGTGGCCCAGGGCAGTTACCAGGACATTACTAGCAACCCAAATTCATTAACCGGCAAATACCTGGCCCAGCCCATTCCCCACCCCATGCAGGCACGACGCCCCATTAGCGAAGATACCGCTTTCATAACCGTCAGGAATGCCAATCTGCATAACCTGAAAAACGTGACCGCAGCCGTGCCGCTTAACCGCCTTACCGTCATTACCGGCGTATCCGGTTCAGGCAAATCCACCCTGGCCCGTGATGTCTTGCTTAATAATCTTAAGCAGTTCATTGGCAGCAAAAATGAACCCAACTGGAAAGGTTGTGAACGAATAGACGGCTGGGAGCCCCTGGACCGGGTTCTGGAAGTAGACCAGACCCCGATTGGCAAAACACCCCGTTCCTGCCCTGCCACCTACGTGGGTTTCTGGGATGACGTGCGCAGGCAATTTGCCGAAACCCGGGATGCCAAGATCCGTGGCTGGAACGCCTCGCGCTTCTCCTTCAACACCGGGGAAGGACGCTGCCCGATTTGCGAAGGGCAAGGCATGCGCACCATTGAAATGAGCTTCCTGCCTGATGTCAAAATTCACTGCGAGGCCTGCAATGGCAATCGTTTTAATAGCGACACCCTGGGCATACGCCTGCGCGACAAAACCGTGGGTGAAGTACTGCGCATGGAAATTGACGATGCCCTGCCATATTTTGCCGCCCATCCCAAAGTGTTCCGCAGCCTGCAATTGCTACAGGACGTTGGCTTGGGCTACCTGACCTTGGGGCACCCCTCTCCCACGCTTTCTGGCGGCGAGGCGCAACGCATCAAGCTGGTGACCGAACTGGTCAAGGCAAGGCTGGATGAAGGGGTAATTAAAACCGGCCGTGCCTCCAGCCGTCCCCATACCCTGTACGTGCTGGACGAGCCCACCGTTGGCCTTTCCATGGCCGACGTGGAAAAACTGATTCATGTTTTGCATCGTCTGGTGGATGCCGGCAATACCGTTGTGGTCATTGAGCACAACCTGGACATCATGGCCGAGGCTGACTGGATTGTGGATATGGGCCCTGAAGGAGGAACCGAAGGGGGTGAAGTGGTCGCCGCAGGAACCCCCGAAAGCCTGATGGCTGCCCGGGACAACTCTCATACCGGGCAGGTACTGTTTGACTTCATGGAAGGGATACAAAGGGCGGGCAGTTAATCCTTGCTCACCTGCTTGGAAATGTCGACGATGGTTCCGTCAGGCATATAACCGTAAATGGCAGCATCGGTGTCCTTTCCGGTTGTAATGACGGCGAACGTTCTGGCCGCATCAGGATAGACAGTATTATGATCAATCCAGGTGCCCTCGTTGATATATTTTTTATTGCCCACTGCCCGCATATCGGGCAAGTGGGTGTGGCCAAACACTACTACATCAATGGCTTTATCCGGATTTTGCAGATATTGCGCCTTGGCCTGGTCGAAATAGTAATCCGGGCTAAGCGTCCCAGCTGCCGCTTCAGCAAAGCTGTTTTTCACGCCAACCTGATTGATCTTCTGACGTTCGTCCCAGGTTCGTTGAAAGTTTTTATAAAGCAAAGGCGCTGAGATCGTACCATCTTGCTGCTGCACCGGATAAAAATCCTGAATAGAATAACTGCCATTAAAGCAGGCAATGCCCAAATCAAAGACCTTGTCTTCAAACCCCTCTATCTGGGTAATACGTGAAAATTCGGAGCTGAATACTTTGTAATAAAGATACGCACCGTACTGGTCAGGATTGGCGACTGGATCAGGAATATCGACAATCACAGGATAGATTTTTTTGATGACAGGTTTGCCCTGCAATATCCAGCTGGCGGCAACACGGGCATAAAAGTATCCCGGCGGCAGAAGCGTCTCTCCATCTTGGCACAGCTCCTTATTGGAGACGCTGTCAGGTGCCGAGAAAGCATCATAACGATGACCATGCTCGATGAGAATTTCCTGGCGATCACCGGTCACATATGCCCCTAAACCTTTCGCATCACGTGCTTGCACGATTCCCGGTAACGCCTCAGCCAAAATCCCGCTTTCCAGCAGCATATCGTGATTGCCGGGTATATAAACCAGTTTGATCCCCTTTTTAATCAGCTTATTCAAGGCATCCATAACATCCTGATTATTGGCGATCACCTGTTGGTAAAATTTTCCCTGATCGTTATATCTCTCGTAGGCAAGGGGCAGGTACCAGTCATCCAAGAAGTCACCGTTAATGACGACTTCACGCACATCCGGGGTATTTTCAAGCTGTTCAAGAAAATTTACCAGTAGCGTGCGATTTTTAACGGTTTCAGAATAACGGTCATCAATCCCAAGGTGTAAATCGCTGATCACCACAATTTTATTTGCAGAGGCAGAGGGGGCCCAAAGCTGCACGGCTGTTGGCGTGACGCCTGGATCACTTTTCCCTGTCCCCCCCGCAGAAACAGACAATGGCAACGCCATCTGCAGCAATAATAATGATAATGTGAGCATTCGCTTTTTCATGTTGATTTATCTCTTGATTATTTAGGGGAGTCAGGGTTGCCGGGAAGTGATTGATAATTTGGGTGTTACATGGCTTGAGTGATTTTTGATGATTTTATTGTGCCCTGAGAAGTATATACCGGGTTTTGCTCGTCCGGGTATTGAATACCCGTGCTTTGAATGTCTGGGCCTTGAACAAGGCAAGTAACCGCTATTTCAGCAGTCGGGCAATACCCGCGTTGGCAACCGCCATGCCCATGGTGGCAGTCACGGTAACACAAGACCCGTAACCGGCACAGGATAGCCCCTGAAGCGGAGCGTCGCCCGCTTGGCTTGCCTCATTTTTACCAGCTAACCACAGGTCTGGCAAAATGGCCGGCTGGTCAAACCAGAAACAATCCACATTCATTTTGGGAACCCGTTTCAGGGCCTTGCCGTTATGGTCCGAGCCTTTGGCAAAACCGTGCTGCTTGCGCAGAATATTACGCAAACGGGCCAAGAGCGCATCGTTGCGGGCCTGCGAAAGGTCTCCGGCACACAAAGCCAGGGGATTGGTCTTGCCTCCCGCCCCCCCGCACATGATCAAGGGAATTTTACGCTGGCGACAGGCCAACACCATGGCAATCTTGGCTGAGACCTGGTCAGTACAGTCTATAAAAACATCAGGGCGCCTGGCATCAAGCAATCCGTCAATGTTGTTGACATCAACAAAATCCTCAAACTGATGCACCTGGCATTCAGGATTGATGCCTTCAACGCGCTCTGCCATGGCTTGCACCTTGGCCATACCCATGGTTTGGCTCAAGGCATGAATCTGCCGGTTAACATTGGATTCAGCCACATGGTCCAGATCGGCCAGCGTCAACTGGCCAACACCGGAGCGGGCCAGGGCCTCGACAACCCAGGAACCAACGCCACCAATGCCTGCCACCATGACATGAGCACCGGCAAGGGTTTGCGTTGCTTTTTCACCATATAGCCGGCGCAAGCCACCAAAGCGACGCTCATTATTACTTTCCTGCATACTCATTTGTGTCTCTTTTGTCCTATACTGAAGTCAGGTTATTTTAACGTACATTTTTAAATTGAATTAAAAGTGAAGACTCCTCTTCCCACCGCCTTGCACAAGGCCATTGAACATATCCAGAAATTCCGCCTGTGGACCGATGAAGAACGCGAATTATCCATGCTCCAAACCCTTGCCGAACACCCGTCTCCCGATGAGATCTGGGTGTTTGGCTACGGATCATTAATCTGGCGCCCGGAATTCCGTTTTCAGGAAGACCGCCTGGCCACCCTGCAGGGTTACCATCGTTCGTTGTGCCTGTGGTCCAGCGTCAACCGCGGAACACCCGAGCAGCCAGGGCTGGTATTTGGCCTTGATTTTGGTGGAACCTGCCAAGGCAAGGTTTTCAAACTGCACAATGACAACATTCATGAACAGTTCCGACTGCTTTGGAAACGTGAAATGCCCTCTGGTGCCTACATTCCAAAGTGGATCAGGTGTGAAACCATGCTGGGGCCAATTACCGCACTTGCCTTTGTAATGGACATCAACAGCCATGCCTACGTACAAGGGCTTACCCGGGAAGAAACCCTTGATATTGTTTTGAACGCCTCCGGCACTTGTGGTCCTTGCCCCGAATATGTCCTGGAAACCGCCAATGCACTGGCCCGGGCAAGCATAAAAGATGAAGATCTTTTTGAACTGGCTGAACTTATTAAGCAACGCATTGCCAAACCGTAATCACGGTCGCTGCAGTGCTGTAAACTAACCTTTTTTACGGACTCATTTCACCGCCATGTCTATCGCCGATTTGCGCCAAAAGTACGAAAGAAACGTTTTACTCGAATCACAGCTGGCCTCCGACCCCATCACCCAGTTTTCCAACTGGTTCGAAGACGCTCGCCAAGGAGAAATCCTTGAGCCGAATGCCATGATCGTTTCAACGGTTTCCGCTGAAGGCAAACCGTCCTCCCGCACGGTCCTGTTAAAGGGTTTCGATAACGAAGGGCTGGTATTCTTTACCAGCTACGAATCCAATAAAGGCAAAGAACTAAGCGCGAACCCCAATATCAGCGCCCTGTTCTGTTGGCTTCCCCTGCAAAGACAGGTTCATCTCAACGGTCATGTCGTCAAGCTGTCCGAACAGGACTCCACCGACTATTTCAACAGCCGTCCCGAAGACTCGCGCATTGGTGCCTGGGCTTCCATCCAGAGCCGTCCCATCAGCCGTGAAGAACTTGAAGCGAGAGAGCAGCATTTCAAGGAAAAATTCGGCAGCAATATTCCCAAACCTCCCTACTGGGGCGGGTACCTGATTGTTCCCGAAACCATCGAATTCTGGCAAGGCCGGCCCTCACGCCTGCACGACCGCATCAAATACAGTAAAGACAATAATGGAAACTGGACATTCACCCGGCTATCGCCCTGATATCCCGTTTTTTTCTGATTCACAAGGTTTACCCATGAGCTTACGTGCTCCCGATTTTGATTCTCCCGCTTTTAGAACGGCATTGGGCCGCTTTGCCACTGGTGTTACCATCGTCACCACTACCCACCCCGAGACGGGCAAGCCGATCGGATTAACCGTGAGTTCTTTCAACTCGGTTTCCCTTAATCCCCCTCTGGTGCTCTGGAGCCTGACCCAAGAATCGTCCAATATCCGGGCGTTTGAACAAACCGAACGGTATATTATTCACGTACTGGCGGCCGAGCAGCTTGATCTGGCCCGCCGTTTCTCCAAGGGTTCCTCTGAAGAGCGCTTTGCCGGAGGCAACTACTCGATCAATGAATATGGGCTGCCAAAACTGGACAAGGAATGCTGCGCTGCCTGGTTTGAATGTTACAGCCGCAACCGCTACCATGAAGGGGATCACATGATCCTGATTGGTGAAGTGGAGCGTTGCGGCCATACCCACAGCTTGCCACTGGTTTACCATGCCGGCAGTTTTGACCTGACCCCGCAAGCCATTCTCAACAAGGCCTGAAAATGAGTGTAGACATTGACTGCATTATTATTGGTGCGGGCGTGGTGGGCCTTGCCATTGGCCGTAAACTGGCGATGGCTGGCAAAGAAGTGTTATTGGTTGAAGCCGAAGAAGCGATTGGCATGGGCATCAGCTCACGCAATTCGGAGGTGATCCACGCCGGCATTTATTACCCTACCAACAGCCTGAAAGCCCGGTTATGTGTACAAGGTAAAGAAATGCTGTACCGCTATTGTGAAGAACGCGGCATTCATCATCTGCGCCTTGGCAAACTGCTGGTGGCCACCTCAAAAGCACAGCTGCCACAGCTCGATAAAATACTGGCCCAGGCAAAAGCCAATCAGGTCAATGACCTGCAAAAACTGAACCGGCAAGAAGTCCTGGCCCTGGAACCCAGGCTGCATTGCGAAGCAGCCCTGCTCTCTCCTTCCACGGGCATTATCGACAGCCACGGCCTAATGCTGGCCCTGCAAGGCGACCTTGAAAACCATGGTGGACAATGTGTTTTCCATACCCCACTTGAAAGCGTGGCAATAGAAGAAGACGGAACATTCCATTGCACCTTCGGCGGTGCCGAAACCATGCACCTGCGCTGCAACACCCTGATTAATGCCGCCGGCCTGCATGCGCCCAGCCTTGCCCGCCATTTCAAAGGTCTCAACCCGGCATTTATTCCTCCCGAATACTATTGCAAAGGCAATTACTTTACCTTAAGCGGAAAGGCACCTTTCTCCCATCTCATTTACCCCATGCCCAATGAGTCAGGCTTGGGTGTTCACCTCACACTAGACTTGGGGGGCCAGGCCAAATTTGGCCCTGACACCGAATGGATAGATGAAGAAGATTATGCCGTTAATCCCATCCGTGCCAAGCAGTTTTATGCCGCCGTACGCAGTTACTGGCCAGAACTGCCCGATGACAGCCTTGAACCAGGTTATGCGGGAATTCGCCCGAAAATCGTT
The DNA here is from genome assembly GCF_048381675.1 of Advenella sp. RU8. Lineage (NCBI taxonomy): Bacteria > Pseudomonadati > Pseudomonadota > Betaproteobacteria > Burkholderiales > Alcaligenaceae > Advenella > Advenella sp. RU8. Next base: position 151,042 of record NZ_JBLWIS010000006.1, on the reverse strand, counting down.
TCCCGCGATGAAGCCGCTGCCGATTTCATGATCTCGACACCAGCCCAACACGGCATCGCCAATCTGGTTAACCTGTTTGGCATCGAATCACCCGGCCTGACCTCCTGCCTGGCTTTGGCAGACCAGGTCTGGCAAGCACTTAACCCATCATCCCATTAAAATGCAAAAAGATTACATCCTTACCGTTTCCTGTCCCGACCGTACTGGCATTGTGCATGCCATTTCCGGCCTCCTGCTTGAACTGAATGGCAATATTCTGGATTCGCAACAATTTGGCGATGAAGAAACCCGGCGGTTTTTCCTGCGCGTGCATTTCTCACTGAACACCGCACAAGACCTGAACAGCCTTCAACAAAAATTCGCACCCCTGGGTGAACAGTTCCATATGAACTGGAACCTGTATAAAGCCCAACAAAAAGCCCGCGTCCTGATCATGGTCAGCAAGCAGGGGCATTGCCTGAATGACTTGCTGTTTCGTGCCCGCCACGGTTCATTGCCCGTTGAGATCGTGGGCATTGGTTCAAACCACCGTGACTACGAATCCCTGGCCAACTCTTACGACATTCCGTTCCATTACCTGCCCATTACCCCGGAAACCAAGGCGGCACAGGAACAACAGATTATCCAGCTGGTAGAAGACCTGAAGGTGGATTTGGTAGTGCTGGCCCGCTACATGCAGATATTGTCCAACCATTTATGCCAGGCACTGCAAGGACGTGCCATTAACATTCACCACAGCTTCCTGCCCAGCTTCAAGGGAGCACGTCCTTATCACCAGGCCCATGCCCGTGGCGTAAAAATCATTGGCGCCACCGCCCATTACGTGACGGCTGACTTGGATGAAGGCCCGATTATCGAGCAGGATATCCAGTACGTAGACCATACCATGACCGCGGATGACCTGACCCAGGTTGGCAGTGATACCGAATCATTGGTGCTGTCTCGTGCGGTGAAGCTCCATGTTGAGCATCGCATTCTGCTGAACGGGCATAAAACCGTCATCTTCAAATAAAAGCACGCCCCTTGTTCCCATGCGGGAGCGTGGAACAAGGGGCGTGAAAACGCTAAAACTGCCCATCTAGTTTCAGGCTGGCTGCAATGCCTGCGTTACCAGCCATTGCTCAAATAAATTCAGCGCCTCTGATGCCTTCCGGTCATCGGGATAACCAAAATAATATGATTTTTCTACTGGCAGTACGGCTGGCACCGGCATCACAAAACGTCCGCTTTTAATATGCCCTTTTGCTATAAACGCAGGAAACAGCCCCATGCCCAAACCGGCATCTACTGCCGCCAGTAGCATACTAAACTCCTCATACCGTGGGCCTGCCAATATCTGCGCTTCATAATCATAACGATTATGCTCATACCACTGCATCCAGGCATCAGGGCGCGTCACCATGTGCAGGTGTGTCAATTCGGGCAATGCTTTTACCCCCTTGCTTTTAACCCTGGCCAGCAACTGTGATGAACACACAGGAATTAATTCCTGTTCATAAAACAGACGAATGCTATGGGTATTGTTCCAGGGTTGCTCGGCATGATAAATAGCGGCATCCACAGGGTAATCCTTAAATAAAAAAGGCGCTGTCTTAACGGACAGGCTAATGTCGATATCAGGATACAGCCGCTGAAAATCCGCCAACCGGGGAATCAACCAGGTGGTAGCCAGCGTGGGCAGCGTACCAATATGCAGGCTGCGGCCAATCCCGGCACGGCTGATCAGGCCGAAAGTGTCCTTTTGCAATTGTTCCAGATGGTGCCTGACCCTTGCTGCATATTCAGCGCCATGTTCAGTCAGCACAATCCGCCGCCGTACCCGGGTAAACAATGACACGCCCAACCGCTCTTCCAGCCCTGCCACCTGCCTGAACACCGCACTGTGCGTCAGAGACAACTCCTCGGCAGCCCGGGAAAAAGATCCCAGACGGGCAGATGCCTCAAATGCCTGCAACGCCCCCAGATTGGGCACCCCTTTACGCATGTTTTTTCCTTTCAGACAGTTTAAAGTGACTATATTGCACCATATTGTGCGTTTTTATCAATTGCCATGTGAATAAATGGCACATAGAATGCCTATTGAACATTGTAAAACCATAAAATCATCCACTTTCAGGAGTCAATACCATGTCTTCAAATCCTTCTTTCCACTGGGACGATCCTTTATTGCTTAACGAGCAGTTAACCGATGAAGAGCGCATGATTCGTGATGCCGCCAACGCCTACTGCCAGGACAAACTGGCACCTCGCGTCCTGGAAGCTTTCCGTCACGAAAAAACCGATCCTTCCATTTTCCGGGAAATGGGTGAGCTGGGCCTGCTAGGCGTGACCATTCCAACCGAATACGGTGGTTCTGGCCTGAACTATGTGTCTTACGGCCTGGTTGCCCGTGAAGTAGAACGCATTGACTCCGGCTACCGCTCAATGATGAGCGTGCAGTCTTCTTTGGTGATGGTCCCCATTAATGAATTCGGCAGCGAAGCCCAGAAAAAGAAATACCTGCCCAAGCTCGCCACTGGCGAATGGATTGGCTGCTTCGGCTTGACCGAACCCAACCACGGCTCCGACCCTGATGGCATGGAAACCCGTGCGACCAAAACCGGTAACGGCTACAGTCTGACCGGCAATAAAATGTGGATCACCAACTCACCTATTGCCGATGTATTCGTTGTATGGGCACGCTGTGTTGGCGGTGAATTCGATGGCAAAATCCGCGGTTTCATTCTTGAAAAAGGCATGAAAGGCTTAACCGCACCCGCTATTCACGGCAAAGTGGGCCTGCGTTCATCCATTACCGGCGAAATCGTGATGGATGAAGTGGAAGTACCCGATGATCAGATGCTGCCCGGCGTCAGCGGCTTGCGCGGCCCCTTCACTTGTCTGAACTCTGCCCGTTTTGGTATTGCCTGGGGTGCATTGGGTGCTGCAGAAGCCTGCTGGCACACTGCCCGCCAGTACACGCTTGATCGCAAGCAGTTTGGCCGCCCACTGGCACAAAACCAGCTGATCCAGAAAAAACTGGCCGACATGCAAACCGAAATCACCATGGCACTGCAAGGTTGTCTGCGTTTGGGTCGCATGAAAGACGAAGGCACCGCTGCCGTTGAAATCACTTCCATCATGAAACGCAACTCTTGCGGCAAGGCACTGGATATTGCCCGACTGGCCCGTGACATGCTGGGCGGTAACGGCATTTCCGACGAGTTCGGCGTAGCCCGCCATCTGGTCAATCTTGAAGTGGTTAATACCTACGAAGGTACCCACGACATTCACGCCCTGATCCTGGGTCGTGCCCAAACCGGTCTGCAGGCTTTTTATTGATAGTATTGTTGAAAAACCATACGGTTTCATGCGCAGCATCATGACAAAAAAATCCTGATCACCTGCTGCATATTGCCAAAGCCCTTGCATCATTGCGACGCAAGGGCTTTTTCTTTTTTAAGACTATTTCATGCTTTAAATATTACCATCTGTATTAATGCAATATCCGTCTATTCATATCGAAAAAATAACGTTTTAAATATCAAACTTAATGGATAGACTGTACTGATACTGATGGAAAAATGCTTAAGCCTTGTCCTTTTCCTGTCCTGAAATATCAAATAAATTGGTAGCATCCAGTTCCAGGACAGTCTCCCCATTCTGGTTGGTCACTTCCCAACTCCAGAGGATAATGCCAATGCCGGGGCGTGAATTGGATTCGCGCTTGGCCTTGATAATTCCTTTCCAGAACAGATCATCACCGGGGCGCACCGGTTTAAGCCATTTCACGTAATCCAGGCCCGGAGAGGCGAATGATTCGGATTCTCCGAGCACCGCATCGACGGCCATTTTCATGGCCATGCCACAGGTATGCCAGCCACTGGCAATCAAGCCACCCCAATGACTGTCTGCCGCTTTTTCAGGATTAATATGAAACCATTGCGGATCATAAGTTTTGGCAAAAGCAAGTATCTCTTCTTGTGTAACACGCCTTGGGCCCTGTTCAAACACCTGGCCAGGCTTGAAATCTGCAAATTTCATCTCATCAACCCTAATTGTTTACTATGTTATTTGAAACAATTATTATTTCCAATAAACCAATAGTTATATCCGATCTTAAAGAAAATGTACAAAAAAATTTCACCAACCATGATTATTCAAGGAAAAACATTGAAAATCAAAAGGTTTGGCATTTATTTACACTGAAATCCAGATAAACCATGGTGAAATTAAACAACCAAGCCAACAAAATATCTTTTGTGGAAATAATGTCTCATCTTTAAGCCGCTCATTTTACCGCACCGCACAAAAATTTATCAAATAAATAGTTGCGCACATTTGGCTGGTTTATTTTAAGCTTTTGTATCATGAAGTTAAGAGATTACGCTGCATGCACAAGGCATCATCGCCAAAACTTTTTGTCGACAGTTGCTGACAAACTTCAAAACCAAACCGCTGCCAGTACTGATGGGCTCCTTGGACAGCAATAAGAAGGGCTTTATTCAATCCCAACAAAGCGGCCCGATCAAAAAGGCAAAGCAGCATTTTTTCAGCCAGTCCGCAGCGAAGGTGAGGCGTGGCAACGGCTATATCGTGAATATAAATACTGTTGCAGGGCCCCTGAAAAGCGGCATAAGGATGATCCCAAACCGGTGTCAGGCCATCGCTCCATGGATAGGCAATCGCATAACCACATAATTCGGCGCCCCTGAATACCCCCCAACTGGTTTCTGGCGCTATGGCAGCCTTAACCTTGCTTTCCAGCACTTCTTTTCTTTCACACAACTCAGCCAAATATGCCTGCCGCTGTATGCTAACGATGGCATCAATATCAGAGGGTAATAATTTACGGAGGGAATAGGAAGACATTGACACTAACTTTGCAAACCAAGAGCTGTGCCCGGACCAAAACCGGACGGGCACATTAATATTTTTTTATTTGGTAATGAATTACCAACTGCGGATGCCGCCGGTATCCACATGTACAAACCGACTGTCCGGGTAATAACCCACACCGCCAGCTTTTAGCGACAGTGCTGCATCACGCAATTCATCAAGTGGCACACCGGGCATGCGAATATCCAATGCCCTTCCCTGCATGTGCAGGCTTTTCTTGGCTACGCCACCACCACGGGTTTTACGCAAGCGCTCGTTGGTATGCGGATCGCGGTAACCAGAAATAATCTGGTAAGGAATATCGGTACGCAAAGCTACTTTGATACCATTAAGAATATCGTAAAGTGCCGGATCCATAATACCGACGGTACCTGAATAATGATCGCGCAGAAAACGGTTCAGGCGGGTAAGCGCCGAATTGACATACCGGTCACCCAAACGATAAACCACAGACAGTTTTTCATTGGTATGCGTATGGTCGAGAGCAAGAAGGTGATTGTTGGCGCCAAGTGACAAACCGGCATTGACAGATGGGGCGATTGAAAATACTGCACCTGTCAGCGCCAGTTTTCGGGTGGTTCGCAAAAACTGGCGTCTGGTATGAGGTGTATGCAACAACATGCTATACATTCTCCTGGTAATTTTAAGGATTGGACGCAAGCAAAGGCTTAGAGGCCTGTTGCTGCGTATGACGCAGAAGAGCCTGGTTCAGCAATTTGTCCTGCCCGTAAAGATCAGGGAAGAAGTACGTTTTATTATTTTTCACCACGACGGTACTATATGCCAGAACAACAGGAATCGGCTCCTCAAGCTTAATTGTATTCGATTTTCTGGCCTCCATCGCCGATTTGATGCGCGGTGCCGTCCATTCAGGCTGGTTGACCAAGATAAACTGTGCCAGCTCAACCGGTGCCTCGACCCGGATACAGCCATGGCTGAAATCGCGGCGGGTTCGGTCAAACAACCCGACGGATGGCGTATGGTGCAGGAAAATGCTCATGTTGTTAGGGAAGATGAATTTGATATCTCCCAAGGCATTTTGTGGGCCGGGACGCTGTCGGATCCGGGCCTTGCCCGCCAATACCGCATTTATGTTTGCTTCACTGACGACCGTTGACACACCATTGCCCAGCACAAACTCCATTCCCTGGCGGCTTAAATAACCAGGATCCCTGCGAAGGCGCGGAATGGTTTCACTGCGTGCAATCGAAGGAGGGATATTCCAGTATGGGCTGAATTCGATGAATTTCATTTCGCCATCAAACAAGGGGGTACTGGTATTGAATGCCTTGCCCACAATGACTTTCATTTCAATTTGTGGTTCTATCTTGCCCATCTTAACGTTATAACCCCGCAAAATGAACTCGGGCACATTCACCACAATCATGCGCGGATGAGTGGTGAGGGGTGTCCAGCGCAATCGCTCAAGACTGATTTCAATTTGCCTGACACGTTGCCCGGGGGTTACCGCCAACTGTTCCAGCGTACCTTTACCAATTACCCCATCCGGCTCCAGTCCGTGTCGCTCCTGGAAGTTTTTTATGCCTTGAACCAACCTGGAATCGTAAACAGCAGGCACTGCGGCACCCGGAGACAAATCTCCCAAGGCCTCAAGGCGTGCCTGCACAACGGCTAGTCCGGCATAGGGCTGGCCGGGTTTAAGGCCATTGCCCTTAAGGGAGGGCAAAGGCGTTTGCCAGGCCGGGTTACCAACTAGGGTTTTATAATGGGCCAACACCTTAAGCAAGCTGCCATACATAGGTATGGGACTGGTAATGGATTCGGGCAAACTGGCCAGGTTATCCTGTTGCAAGGCGTTTTGCAGCAAGGCATCCGCCTGCGCATCGGTAATGGGAATACGGTTGAATTTCTGTTTTACACTGGCGGGGTCAACCCGGCCATTTTTAAGATCTTTGACATACGCCCGCATGACCCGGCTGATATTGTTATCAAGACGGGCGACCTGCTCACTACTCAACTGCCCGCCCTTGGCTTGTGCCAGTTGCTGCTTCAGGCTTTGCGTAGGGTAATCGGCCGGGTTCAGGCCCTGCAGCCCGGCTTGCTCAAGCAACGCAATGGCTTGCTGCGTTTGTCTAACCGGCCGGTTGCCGTCAAACCAGGAAAGCGGCATTTGCGAGGAAATGACAACGGCACTCTCAGGCACCTTGCCAAAAACAGGCGGCTGCTCCAAAAAAAGCACCGGTTCTTCTGCTACGGTAAGTGCTGGCACGTTGGCAGCGACATGGGCGCCTGACCCAGCAACCAATAGGACTGCAAACAAAATTTTATGGATTTTCATAGCCACCTCGTGCATTTTTTTATAAATGTTTCGTAAAAAACGAAATTGTTCTCAGACGGGCCAATTCGGTTGCCGCTTTATCATAAGAGCCGCGCTGATCACAACCAAATCCATGATCAACACCAGCATACACAAACATTTCAACATTCGGCTGAGCTTTGCGAATAAGCTCGATATCGCTTGCAGGAATGGATTTATCCAGTTCGCCAAAATGCATTTGCACCGGCATGGTAGTTTGCTCATTGGCAACCTGTGCCAAACCACCGCCGTACCAGCATGAAGCCGCCTTGACACCCGCAATCTTGCATGCGGCAAGCCATGCCAGCGTGCCTCCCCAGCAATAGCCTACAACCCCAACACTGGACTGTGGTGCCAATGCCTTAACGGCTGCAGCAATATCCTGCATCACCTGCTCCTGGCTGATTTCACTGCGTAAATCAAGGCCTTTCTGGACATCCTTGTGGGTATAGCCAAGCTCTACTTTGGACTGAACCCGGTCAAACAGGGCCGGGGCGATAACACGATAACCCTGTGCGGCAAAAAAGTCGGCCACATCACGTATATGGCTATTGACACCAAAAATTTCCTGAATGACCACTATTCCCGCACGGGCAGTCTCCTCTCCGGCCACATAAGCATCAAAAACGTGTCCGTCTTCTGCCCGCAAAGTCATGTACATAAGTATTCTCCGTTGTTGTTAAAATACGAACAAGGCCTTGCTTGTTCCTTTCATTAATCCTGCATTCCTTTCTACCACACTTCTTACAAAATCACAAAAAGCGGTTATGCGCTTCAGGCGCTTCAGGTCTTCATGAAAATACATCCAGAAACTGCGCTGGACATGGATATCTTCTGGCAAAATGGCGACCAGATGCGGGTTCTGGGCTGCCATGAAGCATGGCAAGATGGCCAGTGCCTGCCCCTGCAAACAGGCATAATATTGCGCAATAATGCTGGTACTTTTGAAAACAACGTTGTTCAAAGGCAGCACATCTTCCAGATAGCGTAACTGGTCGCTATAAATCAGTTCCTCAACATAACTGATGCCCGGGTGAAACCTCAGGTCATCCTGGTGCCGGATGGGCGCATGGTTTTGCAAATATTCACGCGTGCCATACAGCATCAGCGAATAATCACACAGTTTGCTACATACATAAGGTCCGCGTGAAGGGCGTTCAATCGTAATGGCGATATCGGCTTCACGGCGGGTCAGGCTGACAAAACGCGGCACTGGCAGGACATCAAGAGTTATATCAGGATATTGTTGCCGGAACTGCATCGACAGGGGCGTAATAATATAGCTGCCAAAACCTTCAGTGGCGGCCACCCTGATATGGCCCGACAGGGACTCTCCCACTCCGGTTACCTTCTCCCTGGCATTAAACAACTGGCTTTCCATTTGCTCGACGTGGGCCAGCAATTCATGACCGGCTGCGGTCAGGACAAACCCTGACGAACGGGATTTGTCAAACAGCAAAGTATCCAGTTGCGTTTCAAGCTGGCGAATCCTTCTGGCCACCGTAGTGTGCTCAACACCCAGGCGTACGGCCGCTGCGCTAACCCGCTGGGTTCTTGCCACTTCCAGAAAATACCGCAGACCATCCCAATCAAGTGTTTTCATATGTGCATTTTTGAACAAGATATGTGCATATTTTATATTGCAATTTTAATTTCTACACATCAAACTGTATTTGGTCCAAAGAGACTTATTAAAACGAATGAAAAAACCGGAGACAAACCATGAAAATCCACGCACACTCGCTTGCGTTAAGCTGTGCTTTGGCGTTCAGCTCAATGGCCAGCGCCAATGACCTTCCACCCGTCAAAATCGGTGTACTTACCGATATGTCCGGCACCTATGCCTCGATGGGTGGCCCGGGATCGGTGGCGGCCGCCAAAATGGCCATCAATGACTGCCTGGCAGCAGAATGCAAGGGCATGAAAATCGATCTTGTTTCAGCCGACAACCAGAATAAGGCCGATGTGGGCGCCGCCAAGGCAAGGGAGTGGTTTGATCGTGAGGGCGTAACCGCCATTGCCGACCTGACCAACTCGGCCGTTGCGCTAGCCGTGCAGAATATTGCCCGGGAAAAGAACAAGGTGGTCCTGTTTTCCGGTCCGGCCACCACGGCCCTGACCAATAAAGAATGCTCTCCGGTGGGATTTCACTGGATGTTTGACACTTATTCACAATCGGTTGGTGGCGCCAAGGCGACCATGGCCACGGGTGGCAAGTCATGGTATTTCCTCACGGTTGACTATGCCTTTGGCCACTCACTTGAAGCCGATACCTCAAAAATGGTGGAATCACTGGGCGGCAAGATCAATGGTGCCGTACGCCACCCCTTGAACAATTCCGATTACGCTTCTTTCATGCTGCAGGCCCAAAGCTCCAAAGCCGATGTGGTGGCGCTTGCTAACGGAGGCCAGGATACCGTCAATGCGGTCAAACAGGCCAAGGAATTTGGTATTACCGATGGCGGACAGCGCCTGGTTTCACTGCTGATTTTCCTGTCTGACCTGCGGGCCCTGGGTAATGAAAACGCCCAGGGACTCAGTTATGTTGACGGTTTCTACTGGGACTTTGATGATAATACCCGTGCCTGGTCTAATCGTTTCGCCAAAGAATTCAATAACCTGAAACCTACCATGACTCAGGCCGGCGTTTATTCAAGCGTGCTGCATTACCTGAAAGCAGTCGCTGCTGCCAAGTCTACCGAAGGGGATAAAGTAGCCGCCAAAATGCGCGAGATCCCGATTGAAGACCCCATCATGCACAACGCCTCCATCCAGCCCAATGGCCGTGTAATTCACGACATGTATCTGTATGAAGTCAAAAAACCGTCTGAAAAACAAAGCGAATGGGATTACTCGAAACTGCTCGCCACTATTCCGGCCGCAGAAGCTTTCCAGCCCCTTTCCGAATCAAGCTGCTCTCTTCTTAAACAGTAAAAGGATTACATAATGCGTTCCATCCCAGAAGTACCCCTGATTATCAATGGTGAAAAAGTCCGCTCCGTCTCTGCGGTTTGGCACGATGTGGTGAATCCGGCCAACCAGGAAGTGGTTGCCCGGGTGCCTTTTGCCACGCTTGACGAAGTGGATCAGGCGGTTGCCAGTGCCAAGCAAGCCTTCAAGACCTGGCGCAATAGCGGCCAGGGCACCCGCATGCGTATCATGCTGAAACTGCAGCAACTGGTTCGTGAAAACGCCGGCAAACTGGCCGAACTGATTACCCTGGAACACGGCAAGACCCTGCCCGACGCCGAAGGCGAGGTTGGCCGCGGCCTTGAGGTCATTGAGCACGCCTGCTCGATTGTGAGCCTGCAATTGGGCGAATATGCCGAAAATGCGGCATCGGGCATTGATGTTTATACCCTGAACCAACCTTTAGGCGTTTGTGCCGGCATTACCGCCTTCAACTTTCCCATCATGCTGCCCTGCTTCATGTTCCCGATTGCGGTAGCGTGTGGCAATACCTTTGTGCTGAAACCATCCGAGCAAGACCCGAGTTCCTCATTGTTCCTGGCCGAGCTGGCCCTTGAGGCTGGCTTACCACCCGGTGTCCTGAACGTCGTTCACGGTGGACCTGAAGTGGCCAACCGCCTGTGTGAACATCCCGATATCAAGGCGGTATCGTTCATTGGCTCCACCCGTGTGGGCACTGAAATTTACCGCCGTTCATCCAACGCAGGCAAACGCTGCCAGGCCATGATGGGCGCCAAAAACCATTGCGTCATTTTGCCTGATGCCGACAAAGAGGTTGCTCTTAACCAATTAGTGGGTGCAGCTTTTGGTGCTGCCGGACAGCGCTGCATGGCAACGTCTGTGGCCGTGATGGTTGGCAAGACCAAAGAATGGCTGGACGATTTTGTTGAGCGCAGCAAAAAACTCAAGGTTAATGTCGGTACCGACCGCGCGGCAGACCTTGGCCCGCTGGTTTCGCCAGCGGCCCGTGAACGGGTGCGCGGCCTGATTCAGGCCGGTATCGACGAGGGCGCCGAATTGCTGCTGGATGGCCGCGATATTACGGTTGAAGGCTATGAAAACGGCAACTTTGTCGGCCCTACCATTTTTGCCGGTGTCAAAGCCGAGATGCGTATTTACCAGGAAGAAATTTTTGGCCCGGTATTGTGTGTGGTTTGCGTGGATACCCTGGATGAAGCAATTGAATTCATTAATGCCAATCCCAATGGCAATGGCGTGGCCATCTTTACCCAGAGCGGTGGCGATGCCCGTTACTTCCAGAACAATGTCGATGTGGGCCAGATTGGCATCAATATCCCCATTCCCGTACCCGTGGCATGGTTCAGCTTTACCGGCTCACGCGGTTCAAAACTGGGTGACCTGGGCCCCAACGGCAAACAGGCCGTCAGCTTCTGGACCCAAACCAAATCCATCACCGCCCGCTGGGCCCACCATGCCCAAGGCGTAAATACCACGATTAAAATGGAATAAGTGTCAAGCCAAAGCAGTTTGCCGGTTCATGGCAAACTGCCTGAAAAAATGGCGATGCCTTTATTGGCATCGCCATTTTTACTCAAGGCACCTGAACTATTCCCAAGCGTACGTCAGGAAAACACAGTTACTGCAGGTACCCTTCACTCAAAACCGATCGGTCTCGCTTAAAATCCAGTGAAAAACCTAGGCCTTTGAGGGGAACAGCCAAGGCTCCTGCTGCTTTCGGACCGCCTCATAGCTGCGGATTACCGCTGCTTTTGAAAGTGTTATCCCAATATCATCAAGACCCTTCATAAGGCTCTCTTTCCGGCTTGCTTCAATATCAAAATGCCACGTGTTTCCTGCAGAATCCATCACACGCTGGGATGACAGGTCAATCCTCAAGCGATAACCCGGGGTCAGGTATACCGCACTGAACAGCTCATCGATAACCTTGGCAGGTAAAACAATAGGCAACATGCCATTCTTGAAACAGTTGCCGAAAAAAATATCGGCGAAGCTTGGGGCAATCAACACCCGAAAGCCATAATCATGCAAAGCCCATGGTGCATGCTCACGACTGGAGCCACAACCAAAATTCTGACGCGTCAGCAAGATAGAAGCGCCTTTGTAACGAGGCAAGTTAAGAGAAAACTCGGGATTCAACGGCCTTTTCGACACATCCTGGCCTGGTTCGCCCCGATCCAGGTATCGCAATTCATCAAAGAGATTAGGACCGAAACCGGTACGTGAAATCGACTTCATGAACTGCTTGGGCAAAATGGCATCCGTATCCACGTTAGCACGGTCAAGCGGTGCAACCAGTCCTTCGAAAGAGATAAAAGGTTCCATGATCATAGACTCCCGTGAACATGTGTAGCATCAACAAAATAACCGGCAATCGCGGTAGCCGCGGCAACCGCCGGGCTGACCAAATGGGTACGCCCTCCCGAGCCTTGCCTGCCTTCAAAATTACGGTTTGAAGTAGAGGCGCAACGTTCTCCTTCTCCAAGACGATCACTGTTCATGCCCAGACACATCGAACACCCCGGCTCACGCCATTCGAAGCCGGCATCCAGGAATATGCGATGCAGACCTTCTTTTTCTGCCTGCTCCTTGACCAGACCTGATCCCGGCACCACCAATGCCTGTCGCAGCGTACTTGCGATGCGTTTACCCTTGACGATGGATGCAGCCAGCCTCAGATCCTCAATACGGGCATTCGTACAGGACCCGATGAACACTTTATCAGGCCTGATGTCGCGGATGGGCGTCCCGGCCTTAAGATCCATATACGCCAATGCACGCTCCATCCCTGCCCGACGAACCAGGTCAGGCTCATGCGAAGGGTCAGGCACAACACCATTGATGGGAACAACCATCTCCGGTGAAGTGCCCCAACTGACCATAGGCAGCAACTGGCTGGCGTCGATTTCTTCAGTACGTTCAAAGACGGCACCTGGATCACTTTGAAGCGTACGCCAGTAAGCTTCGGCCTGGGCCCACTGCTCTGCCTTGGGTGAGAAAGGTCGCCCTTTCAGATATTCAATCGTTTTCTCATCAACCGCCACCAAGCCAACGCGGGCCCCCGCTTCAATAGCCATATTACAGAGAGTCATACGCCCCTCCATGGAAAGGCCGCGGATCGTGCTGCCAGCGAATTCAATGGCGTAGCCGGTGCCTCCCGCTGTTCCAATTCTTCGTATAATTTCAAGAATAAGATCTTTTGCCGTTACACCATCTGGCAGCTCACCTTCGACTTTCACCAACATCGGCTTCATGCGCTGCATCGGCAAGCACTGTGTAGCCAATACGTGCTCTACCTCTGAGGTTCCTACACCAAATGCCAAGGCTGCAAATGCGCCATGTGTACTTGTATGCGAATCGCCCGCGACCACGGTCATCCCTGGAAGAGTGGCCCCTTGCTCCGGACCAATGACATGAATGATGCCTTGCCGCCTGTCGTCCAGACGGAACTCCGTAATACCAAACTCGTCACAGTTCTTGCCCAGTTGCTTTACCTGGATGCGCGACAGTACGTCCTGAATACCATCCACCCCCATCTCACGCTCGGATGGATCCGTTGGAACGTTGTGGTCGGCACTGGCCATCACGGTATCGCTACGCCATGGCTTACGCCCTGACAACCGCAAGCCTTCGAATGCTTGAGGACTCGTCACTTCGTAAACGAGGTGACGATCTATATATAGTAACGATGGCCCCTCATCATTTTCTTCCACCACATGGCGTTGCCATAATTTCTCAAACAAAGTTTTAGGATAACTCATTGCGACCTCGCCATCGAACCGACAGGATTATGTAATTTCAGGCGTGGGCCCGCTTTCAGGATCTGGCTGGGTACATCATGCCCAATCAGGCCAGGTAACAAAGCGCTGGCCTGTAAAAGCTGCTCCAGATTAACCCCCGTATCCATCCCCATCAATTCCAACATGTGCACCATCTCTTCCGTGCACACATTGCCCGAAGCGCCGGGCGCATAAGGACATCCACCCAAACCGCCCAAAGACACATCAAATCGGTTAATGCCCGCTTCAATGGCCGCATTGGCATTGGCTAAAGCCATGCCACGCGTATTATGGAAATGCGCGGTTAATTCCAGCGCGGGAAAACGCGCCTTACAGTCTTCAAACAGCGCCCTGACCTGCGTTGGATACGCCATGCCAGTGGTGTCACATAAGGTAATGCCATGCACACCCAGTTCGGCAAAACGGTCGGCCCAGGACAAGACTTCATCTTGGGGTACATCACCTTCCATGGGACAACCAAAAGAACAGGACAGGGAAATATTAATCGCTACCGGCGTGGATTTGACCTCCCCAATAATACCGGCCAACTGTTCAAAAGAACGCTCGCGTGTCATGCGCAAATTGGATTGATTATGCGTTTCACTGACGGACATCACCAGATTGACTTCATCCACCCCGCAGGACATCGCTCGTTCAGCACCACGCAAATTGGGTACCAGTACGGTATACACCACATTGGGGTTACGCTGGATCCGGTGCATGACCTCTTCGGCATCCCGCAAGGCGGGAATCGCCTTGGGCGAAGTAAATGAGGTGACTTCAATTTTGGCAAAGCCACAATCACTTAAGCGATTGATGATCTCGATCTTGTCATCTGTGGGTATAAACGCGGCTTCATTTTGAAACCCGTCACGACAGGCCACTTCCTGTATATAAATACGTTTTTTCTGCATCATGCTCATCCCGTCTTAAATAATGCCCTTGGCACGCCATTGCTGTTGGGTCTGCTCATCTATGCCCAACTCACCCAGCACTTTGGCCGTATCCTGTCCCAGTGTGGGTGCTTTGCGACGAACCTCTCCGGGCGTTTCACTTAGCTTTGGCACAATTCCCGGCAGGGTAACTGCAGTCCCATCCTCAAGCTCGCCCTGAATCAACATCTCGCGTGCCTGATAATGTGGATCTTGTGCAATATCGGCAACATCGTAAATTTTGCCTGCGGGAATACGGGACTGATGCAAGGCCTCAAGCACTTCATCCAGGCTATGCTGAGCGGCCCATTGTCCAATCACGCCATCAATGTATTCGGCCTGTTTGGAGCGGCCGTCATTATGTTCAAAAGCAGGATCTTCGGCGATGTCATTGCGCCCGATAAGCGCCATGAGACGCTTGAAAATGCTGTCACCATTTCCTGCGATCAGGGCGTACTTGCCATCTGCGCAACGGTAAGCATTGCTTGGCGTGATACCTGGTAAACTGCTTCCAGCAGGCTGGCGGATTTCATTAAAAATCGAGTATTCCGCCATCATGCTTTCCATCATGTTAAAGACAGACTCGTACAAGGCGACATCAATGACCTGCCCATTGCCGTTATTCTGGTCCCGATGACGCAAAGCCAGCAACACCCCAATCACGCCATGCAAGGCGGAAAGCGAATCACCAATCGAAATCCCCACCCGTACCGGAGGACGGCCCGGTTCTCCACTAAGATGACGCAGGCCACCCATGGCCTCACCCACCACGCCAAAACCCGGCAAATCCTTATATGGTCCTGTTTGACCATAACCGGAAACACGGAGCATGATGAGTTTAGGATTGATCTGTTTCAGCTCTTCCCAACCCAGCCCCCACTTCTCAAGGGTTCCTGGACGGAAGTTTTCCACCAGCACGTCAACTTCCTTGACCAGAAGCCGGATCACATCCTGCCCTTCTTTCTGGCGCAGGTCCAAAGTGACGGATTGTTTGTTTCTTGATTGAGAAGCCCACCAGACGGAGGTGCCTTCATGCAACAAACGCCATTTGCGTAGCGGGTCACCGGTTTCGGGGGGTTCTATCTTGATGACTTCCGCCCCAAACTCAGCCAGCATTTTGCAGGCAAAAGGACCAGCAATCAGCTGACCCAACTCAAGTACTTTGATACCTTCAAGCGGTTTTGACATTTCAATTACCTTTCATTACTTTCAACTCAACAATATAATGAAAGAAAATATCCCGCTTGAAAATCATTATTTTCTAAACTACCCTTTCCTGAAATTCAAGTGAACGTCTTTTTTTATTTTAAATCACTTGCATAACGGCTTTCTTTCAGGAAAGAAAAAAGACGTTGGGCATCTGGCGTCAGGGCCTGCTCATTACGCACCCCAATCCACAAGGTCCGTTCAGACCAGCTGTCAAGCAACTCCACGGCATGCAATCCTTTACCAAGAATCTCCGGGCGCACCGAAGAACGGGGCAAGAGGCCAATGCCCAATCCTGCCTCGATCATGCGGCAAATGGCATCAAAACTGCTTACCTGTACCCGCAGGCGCAATGATTTTTCAGCCACCAATGCCGCTTCCTGCATGAGAACCAGCAGCGAGCTGCCATCAGACAAGCCGACAAAGTCATACTCCAGCACATCCCTGAAATAAACCGGTGGAGACTGGCTTAGCACATGGAATTGGGGCACCAGCAAGACCAGGCGATCGCATTGGTAGACACTTTTTTGTACCTGGCCACTGGGCACATTATCGGCAAAAATCCCGATATCGATTTTTTCCTGGGTCAGGGCCGAAATAATTTCATGGCTCAATTTTTCTTCAAGATTCAGGCGAATGGCAGGATTTTTCCGTGTGAACCGGGCCAGGTCGGCAGGTAAAAACTGAATGACTGAAGACGTATTGGCCCATATCCGGACCTGCCCCCGTAAACCTGCCGCGTAGTCTTCCATATCAGTAGCCATACGGTTAATGGCACTGATAACCGATTGCGCATGCTCTACCAGCGAGTGCCCGGCCGAAGTCAGCGCCAGGCCCCTGGGTTGCCTGACAAACAGGCTACAGTTCAGCTGTTTTTCAAGCTCTGAAATGCGCTTGCTGGCGGCAGACAAGGTAAGATGCGTCTCTTGGGCGGCCTTGGTCAGGCTTGAGTGCTGGGCCGCCAGAAGAAAAACGCGTAAGGTATGCGGGTCAAATCGGGATAAATTCAACGTTATACGGGTGCTGTATTTTTTACGGATGGACGTTGCGAGAACTGCGCATACCAGGCATCCAGCTTGGGATAAAGCTTGCGCCAGTCAAAGTGGGCGAAGCGGAAATCAAGGTAACCCAATAAACAGGCCAGGTCAAAAATGGCGATATCCACCCGGCCTTCAAGTGTATCAGCCTTGCCTTCGAAATATTCCAGTGTCGTGCGGGTCTTGTCCATTTGAGCATCAACCCAGGCCAACCACTGCAACTCGACAGGCCTGACACTGATTTCATAGCGGGCAGTCACCAAAGCACTCAGCGAACCATCCAGCGCAGCCAATTCGGACAAGATTCCCCAGCGGCTCTGCTGGTCGCCAAACAGGCGGCCATTGGCTTTGTCATTCAGATACTCACAAATAACCCGGCTGTCATAAAGGGCCTGGCCATCATCGGTAATCAGGGTGGGGACTTGCCCGAGTGGATTGGAAACTATAAGCGATTGCAAACGGTTAACCGGATGGACCTGTACCGTCTCCTTTTCCAGTTGATCAAGCAAACCCAACTCTTGCACCACCATCATCACTTTGCGCACAAAAGGGGATGTTGTTGAATAATAAAGCTTCATTCATATTCTCCGAATATCTCTTGATAATTTCCATTTGAATTATCAATGATTGTAAGTGAATATACTCACGGAATGATTTTCTGGTCTTAAAAACAAAAAGTGGCTGTATCAAAACCAACACAAATTGCTAGGCGAGCAATATAAACCCGCGTCCGTTTAATGATTGGCCTGCATCACACCCTTTGCACTCTTACCCCCGCTTCACGTAAAAAACGGCTTGATAATTTCAACAGCCAGTCAAACCGCTTTGACGTTTTTTACTATCATGTATCTTTTTCTGCAAAAAAACACCTGTTCGCCAAGACGAAACAGGTGTTTTTTAATCGAGACTTGTTAATGGCAGCCGCTCACAGCACTGCCATTTAACCTTTGCTATCCCTTATTCAAAAGGTTTGGCACGGGGTGTCAAATCACTGGAAGGTGGCAGGATAGGCATTTCAAACCGTGGCTGCTCACCGGTCAGGGTTTTCAGGAAGGCGACAATATCTTCAATTTCATTGTCTGTAAATTTGCGGCCTAACTGCAGTCTTCCCATAATGTCCACCGCTTCAGCCAATGTATTGGCCGCACCATCGTGGAAGTACGGATAGGTCAATTCCACGTTGCGCAGGGTAGGCACCTTGAACATCATACGGTCAACGTCTTTACCGGTCACACCGGCACGGCCGGCGGCTTCGTTATCGGTAACGTACGGCTCGACCAGACCCATTTTCTGGAATGAGGATCCGCCCGCGTTGGCTCCATTATGACAGGCAACGCAACCGCTTTCCTTAAAGGTCAGATAACCACGCAGCTCCTGGTCATTAATGGCATTTTCATCACCTTTCAACCAACGGTCAAAGGGTGCATTAGGCGTTACCAGGGTTTCTTCAAATACTGCCAGTGCTTTGGTCACTTCATTAATCGTGATGGTGTCGGTACCATATACTTTTTTGAACTCTTCCTTGTATTGAGGAATGGACTCAAGAATATTCACCACCAGGTCATGTGAGGAAGCCATTTCCAGCGGGT
Source organism: Advenella sp. RU8 (assembly GCF_048381675.1). Classification (NCBI taxonomy): domain Bacteria; kingdom Pseudomonadati; phylum Pseudomonadota; class Betaproteobacteria; order Burkholderiales; family Alcaligenaceae; genus Advenella; species Advenella sp. RU8. The sequence goes on along the minus strand of NZ_JBLWIS010000006.1, from coordinate 132,355 downwards.
TGGCAATGGGACCACCAGCCTGCTCACGCAAGTCTGCCGCACGACCGTCCCAGAACTGGACAAAGTTCAGGCTGGAGTTCAATACGGTTGGTGAGTTGATAGGACCTTCCTGCCAGTTGTGGCCAATTGAGGTAGGCAGGTTATCGCTGCCGCCCATGCCCAGGTTATGGCAAGAGTTACAGGAAATGAAACCCGACCGTGACAAACGGGGATCAAAGAACAGTTTTTTACCCAGCTCGACTTCTGCAGGATTCTGACCACTTGCAGGCTCAATGGCAACAATCAATTCATTGTTGGGTTTGTAGCGTTCCGTTTTGGTGGCCTCTGCCGCTTTGTCTTGGGCCATGACACCAGCACTGCCGGCCAGACATAATATTGATGCCAGCGCGTAGCTAGCAATGGATTTTTTCATTTTCACCATAATACAACCTCTCTTAAAAAATATAAGTAGCCTTTTAAAAAAAATTTAATAAGGATACTTACCAATTCCCCGTAATGAGTTTTTAATATCTTTATTTAAAGCTTGAGACTATGGTAACTTGAGAGTTGATAGGCAGTATTGTTTTATATCAAACCAAATCGCAATTAACTATTGTTCACAATGTTTTGATAAACAACATCATATGCCAGCATTTTCTACAAGGCATATAAAAAAACCGCATAACTTTAGAAAAGTTATGCGGTACGGGTGTAAATATGGTTCAGACTTGAATAATTATGAAGAAACAGCCTGTTTTATTGCTTGTTGTCTACGGTAATGACGACACGACGGTTTGGCGCCAGACAGTTGATAAGCTCTTGGCCACCACCATCACATTGCACAACAGGTTGTGAATCGCCCACGCCATAAGCCTGGATCATGTTAGCCGGAATACCCTGGCTAACCAGATAGTTGCCAACGGTTTCTGCACGGGCCTGTGACAGCTTCATGTTATAACCGCTATTACCCAAGCGGTCGGTATGACCAACAATAGTAATACCGGTCACGTCCTTCGCATTGCTTAAGCTTTGGGCAAGATTGTCCAGTTCCTGACGGCCTGTTGTAATGGCGCTTAGTGTTGATTTGTCAAACTCAAACAAAGCATCTGCACTTAGTGTATATGACTGTTTGGCACTTCCTGGCGGGCAACCGGCACCTTCGCCTACGCTACGCCAATAAAAACTGCGGGCAATACTGTCGGTGTCGAAAAGAATCTTGAACTGGCAGGTTGTGACATTATTGACACCCATGTCAGGGGTATGGAAATGGAAGAGGTAATCCCATTCTTTTGCACTGATGCCTTCACTAAAGTGCGGGCGGCCCAGCAAATAATAGAGTTGGTCTTTGGTTACGCCAGAACGGACCTGTGTCAAATTATAAAAATTGGGGTAAGTACCCTGCTTGTTATTTAAGGTAACGCTTTCAACATTTGGCCAGACAGGATCTTCGGTAACTCCGTCTGAACTGACGTTACTGATTGATGAGCATCCAGCAAACGTTAATGCCATTAACGCAACAAACCCAAATTTAAGGCGACTGCCAGAATTTGGTTTATTCATTTTACACTCCTCTAAAGATAATATCAGGCTGAATGTTACACCTTTTACAGAACCAGCACATTCATTTTGTGGCAATTTAATTCGGATAATAGGAAACAATCGGAAAATCCAAATTATTGTTTGTAAAAACAGATATTTATTGGAAAAAAAACCGCATATTCCCGTACTTTCAGCGCCCAAGTTTTAGCATGAAAAACCAGATTATCACCCCATTGTCCCCGTCAGGCAAGACCAACAGGATTTTAGTGAAAAATTCCGGTTCAGGGTTCAATTTCAGGAAGGTCTTTGGACAAAATTTCAAGCCCTTGCCTTAATACCTGATCGTAACGCTGTTTTTCCTCTTGCATGGTTTCTGGTGTCCATGTATAGAAACCTTCCCCCGTTTTCATGCCATAGTTGCCATTTTTTATTTTGTCAGTCAAGACTGCGGGAGGCATTGCCGCATTTGACAGGTCAGGGTAAATGGTTGCGGCAGCCGCAGCATGAACATCCCAACCGGCAATTTCCTTTTGCATAATCGGGCCAGCCGCCAAATACCGAAAACCAAATCCAAAACGCACGGCGGCATCCACATCTTCAGCGGTCACAATACCCGACTGGATCAGCGAATAAGCTTCCCGGCCAATAGCATGTTGCAGGCGATTGGCGAGGAAACCGGGCACATCTTTGCGGATCAGGACCGGCACCGAACCACAGCGTTTCATCAGGGCCACCAGAGTCGCCCCCACCTCGGGATTGGTTTGCTTGCCCAGTACCACCTCAACCAGTGGCACAATATGTGCTGGCATGAAAAAATGCAAGCCGGCCATCCTTTCTGCCGTTTGCAGGCCTTCGGCAATATCACTGATCGGAAAACTAGAGCTGTTACTGCATAAAATGACGTCAGCCCCTGCCAGGCGCTCAAGATCCTTGAACAGCGCTTGCTTGAGCGCCAGATCTTCAGGAATTGCCTCAATCACCAGATGCACGCCCGACCAGTCAATTTCCTCAAGAGAAGCAACAACTGAAAGCAGTGAACGGTTTTCTTCACGTCCGATAGCCTGCAAGTTTTGTGCGATACGGTTGCATATCCCTTCATGTTGAAGCTGGCTGGGTTCTACTATGGTGCAGCGGGACTTTGCACGCAGCAATACCGTGGCAATATCGGTTCCCATCGTACCGCCGCCCACAATGACGCTATTGGTTTCTGAGGGGGAGTGGAATTCATAAGCCATTATATCTCCTTGATCTTGATGATATTTTGATAGGATAAATATACACGCTTATTCGCTGCTTATATAAGCATCCTTCAAATTAACCCTCTTATTCGTCAGGAATCAGCCGCTTGCCCAACATAAGCACATCACCAACCTCATATCCCAGCTTTTCGTAAAAAGCCAGCACCTTACTATTATTGCTGCGCACCAATAACTGAATCTTGGGGCAACCCCTTTCAATTAGCCGGTTTTCGGCCTCTTGCATTAAGGCTTGGCCAATACCTTGCCCCTGACATGCCGGATCAACCGCGAGGTAATAAACCCATCCCCGGTGCCCCTCGTAACCGATCATGGCCGAACCTACCACCACCCCATTTTTCTCGCTAACCAAAAACAATTCTGGCTGGGTCGTCAGTTTGCGTTCGATATCTTTCCGGGGATCATTCCATGGCCTGACCAAACCGCACTCATTCCATAAACGGATAACGGCTTCGCCGTCTTCCAGTATAAAAGACCTGATTTTCATAAATATTTTTTCTTCAAAACCATTAAAAACCGGGCATCTTAGCACATCAAGGACAACCCGCCCGAGCCATGCATGCCACAGGGCATGCCATAAAAAAACCAATTAACAGGAGACCGTCTTCCTGGTAGCATCGGCCCAGCAGTTGGGCGTCTCATACAGCCTCACCCGATGCAAGACCAGGTCTTTGCCATAGCGCTGTTCAAATGCAGGAGCCAGCAAATCAAAAGCCAGTTGCGCAAGGTTTTCCGCCGTTGGCACTTTGCTGGTCACAACCGTTTTATGATCAGGCATTGACTTAAGAAACGCCAGTACTGCAGTATCGCTTTGACAAACCAGGAAAGCATGATCCCACGGCCCCACCACCCGCTCATGGGCAATCGTCTTGATATCGGAAAAATCAAGCACCATCCCGTTGTCTGACTGTCCGGGCGTATCACGCACTTCGCCTTCAAGGGTAATTTCCAGGACATAACGGTGCCCGTGCAAATTACGGCACTGGCTGCGATGGTCTGGAATGCGATGACCCGCATCAAACTCCATTTTTCGTGTAATGCGTATCATCGACCAACCTCCCCCTGATATGCTTTCATAAATGTTTCGTATCCTTTTGCCCTCAGCTCACAGGCGGGGCAAGTACGGCAGCCATAACCCCAATCAAAACGCCGATTGCGCTCGCCCAAATAACAGGTATGGCTGTGCTCGCGGGTAATGTCCAGCAGCGCTTCTCCGCCCAAATCGGCAGCCAGCTGCCAGGTTTGTGCCTTGTCCAGCCACATCAGCGGTGTTTCTATCCTGAATTGCTGTTCCATACCCAGGTTAAGCGCCAGTTGCATAGCCTGCATGGTGTTGCTACGGCAGTCGGGATAACCGGAGTAATCGGTTTCACACACACCGGTTACTAAAACCCCAAGGTTGCGGCGATAAGCCAGCGTGGCAGCAAAAGTAAGGAAAATAAGATTGCGGCCAGGCACAAACGTATTGGGCAAGCCGCTTTCGGCAAAACGGATTTCGGTTTCGCTGGTAAGGGCACAATCTGAAATTTGCCCCAGCAAGCCCAGATCCAGCAGATGATCTTGTCCCAGCCTGGCATTCCAATCGGGAAACTGCCGACGAATTTCAGCGATCACGTTTTGCCGGCATGCCAGTTCCACATGATGACGCTGGCCATAATCGAATCCAACGGTCTCTACCCGGTCAAAACGGCTTAATGCCCAGGCCAGACAAGCCGTTGAGTCCTGGCCTCCGGAAAAAAGTACCAGTGCATTGCTTGCCACTATCGTATTCCTATAATTTTATGGGTTTGTGTACTTAGACGCCAGCGTGGATGCTCAAGGCACCAGGCAATGGCCTGTGCGGTATTCTCACGCTGCACCAGGTTATCCATGGGCTGGAGCCAGAATTGCTGGAAATCCAGATGCTCGAATTGCGCAGGGTCTATACCTGGTTGCGGATATACCAGCTTCAGCTCATTGCCACGGGTCTGGACCAGTGTTGTACCAGCCTTGGGGCTGACACAAATCCAGTCAATGCCGTCAGGGGCAGGCAAGGTGCCATTGGTTTCCACCGCAATCTCAAATCCCTGTTCATGCACCGCCCGAATCAGGTCGTCATCCAGTTGCAACAGGGGTTCTCCCCCGGTAAAAACCACAAAACGGTTTTCAGTTCCCGCCCCCCAAATCATGGCCAGCTTTGCTGCCAGCGCGTGGGCCGAGGCGTACTTGCCCCCATCAGTGCCATCGGTACCGACAAAATCGGTATCACAGAAAGTGCATTGTGCACCGGCACGATCCTGTTCACGGCCCGACCACAAATTGCAACCTGAGAAGCGACAAAATACGGCCGTACGCCCGGCCTGCGCGCCCTCTCCCTGCAATGTCTTGAATATTTCCTTGACTGAATAAACCACGTCAGCATCTACTTTAATTGATAACATCGTATTCTAACTTGCCAGCCCTTTCTGTTGACCTTAATTGACTAGTCCTCGAACAACAAAACCTTAAAATTGCTTAGATATCCTGTCATTTTTGGATTGTATAGTTGTATAGTCATACACAGTGGAGTGAAGTATCTTGTACTCCCCTTTAAGCCATCTCACCTAGGAGGACTACCATGTCTACCATGAAAGCTGCTGTTTTTGTTGCGCCTGGCCGAATCGAAATCCAGGAAAAAGCCATCCCCGATGTTGGCCCCAACGACGCACTCCTGCGCATTACCACCACCACCATCTGCGGCACAGACGTTCATATCCTGAAAGGTGAATATCCGGTTGCACCCGGACTGACCGTTGGCCACGAACCAGTGGGCATCATTGAAAAACTGGGCAGTAACGTAACCGGCTACCAAGAAGGACAACGGGTCATTGCCGGCGCCATTTGTCCCAGCTTCACCTCGTATGCGTGCCAGGACGGATTCCCTTCACAAGATGGCGGCTATCTGACCGCCAGTGGCACTTGCGCCTGCCACGGCTACAAGGCAACCGGTGGCTGGCGTTTTGGTAACATTATCGATGGCACCCAGGCCGAATATGTACTGGTCCCCGATGCGCAGGCCAACCTGGCGCCGGTACCCGATGCCCTGACCGATGAACAGGTACTCATGTGCCCCGACATCATGTCAACCGGCTTCAAGGGTGCTGAAAATGGCGACATCAAAATTGGTGACACGGTTGTCATCTTCGCCCAGGGCCCTATTGGCCTGTGTGCCACCGCTGGCGCAAAACTGCGTGGAGCTGCCACCATTATCGCCGTAGACGGTGTCGACGAACGCCTGGAAATTTCCCGCCAAATGGGTGCCGATGTTACCCTTAACTTCAAAAAAGTCGATGTGGTTGACGAAATCATGAAACTGACCGCCGGTCGTGGAGTGGATGTCAGCATTGAAGCACTGGGTACCCAAGCCACCTTTGAACAGGCACTTCGCGTCCTGAAACCGGGCGGCACGCTGTCCAGCCTGGGCGTTTACTCTCAAGACCTGACCATTCCGGTCAGTGCATTTGCCGCGGGCCTTGGCGATCACAAAATCGTTACCGCACTATGCCCCGGCGGCAAGGAAAGAATGCGTCGCCTGCTCAAGATCGTCGAATCCGGCCGGGTCAACCTTGAAGCGCTAGTAACCCATGAATACAAACTCGACGACATTGTCGAGGCCTATGACCTTTTTGCCAACCAGCGTGACGGCGTGCTGAAGATCGCCATCAAGCCATAAATCTTTACTTCACCATCCACCCAAAGCAGCCGGAAAATAGCCGGCTGCTTTTATGCATTTATAATTGTTCATATTTAAGGAAGAAAATGGCTGCTGATCTTGATCATATCAAGCAAAAGCTCAGGCAATTTGCCCATGAAAGAGAATGGGACAAATATCACTCTCCCAAAAACATTGCCATGGCCCTTACGGTTGAAGCCGCTGAATTGCTGGAAATTTTTCAATGGATGACAGAAGAAGAGTCCTTGCGGCTTGACCCCCAGAAACTGCAGGCGGTAAAGCACGAAATAGCCGATGTTTTCCTGTATTTATTAACAATTAGCCGGGTGCTTGATATTGATATCCTAGAGGCTGCGGCAGAAAAGCTGGCACTTAATGACATTAAATACCCGCTGGACAAAGCACGGGGCAATGCCAAAAAATACACCGAACTTTAAAAAAGCATAAGGAACCCAACATGCAGGACGTTGTTTATCTTGCCAATCTGTTAAGCCATGAGTCCATTCCTGATGGCGATAATATTGCATTGCATAATGTTTTCAAGCAAGATATGGTTCTTGAGCTTCAGGCCCGTCATTGGCCCGCACTGTTCTGGTGGGCCCTGTTTGACGATACCCATATCCAGACAGCCCGCATCGGTGATGATCCGGAAAAAACCTATCCCTATCTAAGCGCCCCTACCAATGAAGCGCTCAGGCACTGGACCCATCGACTGGAAGCCCTTGCAAACATCTTGCCGGAACAATGGCACCCGATCCTGAAAAAATTTGATGTTTTCCTGCAAGAAAAAATGACCGGGGCCTTTATCATCCTCCGAACCACCCAATTGTCAGAAATTGAACAAGCCTCTGGAGAAGACTGGCGTTTCATGCTGCGAAATCGTGCCCGCGACTGGCAAAAACTCAAAGAAGGCATGCCACTCGATAAGCTGGCCGCTGACAGCGATTTGAAATTTGAAATCAAAGGTATTCTCGAAGAACTTCAAGCCCCCAACGTTGACCCTTTCATGGTGTTAACCGGTCGCGCAGAGAACCTCTGGCCCTTGCCAGACCTGGAAGCACTCATCAGGGCCAATCAGAAAAAATTACTGGAATCATTAACCCGTCCATCAGGCGAATCACCAGAGCCAGAACCCGCGTCGGCCAGTCCACATGAAGCGGCAACAGAAACAACTGCCAGCCCAGATCCTGTTGCTGACATCCCCGAACAAATCCCCTATACAACTGGGCCTAAAAATACGATCTCGGTACTCCGGTTTATTATTATTTTGCTGATTATTTTTGCCGCCTATTTTGCGCTAACCTGATAACCTCACCAACGGCAATCGCAATTGTGCATTGCCGTGTTGATGGCAAATGCGCAAGCCTTAATAACCCGCTTCCCTTGACACAACGCCACCCATTTCCCGACCATGATCAAGATCGGCAATTTTCAGGCTGATCTGGGCCAGGGCAAGCTCATCATTGGTAGGACCGGAAATATGCGGTGTCACAATAATGTCGGGATGCAGCCAGAAGGGATGTCCATGAGGCAAAGGTTCCGTACTGAAAACATCAAGTACCGCCTTGCCAATATGGCCCGATTTCATCAGTTCAAGCAGGTCTTCTTCATGCAGGTGTTCGCCACGGCCAATATTGATCAGGCCCGCTGGTGCCTGCAATTGGCCCAAGGTTTGCCGGTTAAGAATGCCCCGGGTTTGCTGTGTCAGTGGCAATACATTAATGAGGATACGCGTATTTTTTAAAAAAGCGGACAATCCTGTTTCACCGGCATACGTAGATACACCCTGCAGTTTTCGTTCGCTACGGGACCAGCCATGCACCGTATATCCCAACCCGGCCAGTGCCTGCGCGATTTTCTGCCCAATAACCCCCAGACCCATCACCCCCACGGCCATCTGGCTGGAAGCCTGCTCTGGCAGGGGCTTCCATTGCTGCTGTTGCTGAAAACGGGCATATTGATCAAAAGGACGGGTCATTTTTGACAAGAAATGAATGACATATTCCAGCATTTTATCGGCCATTCCGGCATCTTCAAGGCGGATAACCTGAATGTCGGCCGGCAAGCCAGGTTGCCGCAAAATGGCATCTACGCCCGCCCCCATATTGAACAGGTGCTTCAGCCCGGGATAGTCTGTAAACAATGAAACGGGTGGTTTCCAGACAATTGCCCGGGTAACCGCCACACCAGGGTGTGGCATTCCTGGCTGGTAGACAAAAGCATGCCAATGGGGGTATTTTGCCTTGATGATTTTCAACCAGTTATCGGCATATTCATGCGACTCGGAAGCCAGGATAATATTCAACTCGTGTCCTTTAGATTAAGCGCTTAAGGTTGATTAACCCAGATACTTTTCTGTCAGCCTGACCCAAAAAGAAGCGCCTATGCCCAGCAAGTTGTCATTAAAGTCATAACTGGGATTATGCAACAGGCAAGGCCCCAGGCCGTGATCCGGCTGGCGGTGGGATCCGTCGCCATTGCCCAGGAATACATAACAGCCAGGCTTTTCCTGCAACATGAAGGAAAAATCCTCGGATGGCATGACCGGTTCATGCTCAAACACATATTCAGCGCTTTTTTCTTCTCCATACAAGCTGCGCATGACCTCGGCACACAGCTTGGTTTCTGCTTCACTATTGACCAAGGCAGGATAACGTCGCTCGAAAATAACTTCGCTGGTGCAGGAAAATGCTTCGGCAATTTGTGCTGCCAGCTTATTCATGCGCGCCTCGATCAGGTCTACCACCTCATCAGTAAAAGCGCGAACCGCACCACCAATCCAGCCATGGTCGGGAATCACATTGCTTGCCGTTCCGGCATGGATTTGGGTAATCGACAATACAGCGGCATCAATGGGACGGATATTGCGTGACACCACCGTTTGCAACGCCTGCACCAGTTGGGCAATGACCGGAACCGGGTCGGCACTGTCTTGCGGTGCCGCAGCATGCCCGCCCTTGCCCCGTATATTGATGCGAAAAACATTGCTCGAGGCCATCAAAGGTCCGGCCCGATAGCCAAAACTGCCTTCAGGCATGCCAGGCCAGTTATGCAAGCCAAACACGGCATCACAGGGAAAACGTTCAAACAGCCCGTCTTCAATCATGGCCTTGGCGCCGGCACCACCCTCTTCGGCTGGCTGGAAAATAAACCGGACCGTACCATCAAAATTACGGTTTTCGCTTAAATGTTTTGCGGCAGCCAGCAAAATGGCTGTATGCCCGTCATGGCCACAGCCATGCATTTTTCCATCATGGCGGGAGCGATGGGCAAAATTATTTTCTTCCTGCATGGGCAAGGCGTCCATGTCTGCCCGCAAGCCTATGGTTTTACTCGAAGTTCCTGACTTGATGCTGCCTACCACACCGGTTTTCCCGACGCCGGTTGTACATTCTATGCCCCACTCTTTTAATTTTTTCTCTACCAGTGCGGCGGTACGATGCTCTTCATAGCAAAGCTCTGGATGTGCATGGATCTCTCGCCGGATTGCGACGATTTCATCAATGCCGGTAAACTGGATCATAAAATTATCCGGTTATTCATAACCGGATAATCATAATCGTGTTTGGTAAAAATGTCACCTAGGGAAAGCCGCAGCAGCCCTTTGCAAACGGTCATTCACCGCCTCCCAGCCCTGGTCTTCAGGCAAGGCCTGTATGCAGATTCGCTGATATCCCAAGCGGTCTACCTGGCGCAAAAAAGCATAAAGCTCATGGGCATACTGTACCGGATCATTGGAAACCGCAAACCAGTCTATGCCGGCCGTTTCCGGCTGCTGGCCGACATCAAAAACAAAAACCGCCCATTTCTGTCCGGCAGGCACCCGGTTTTGTAGTGTGCCTTGCGCCAACTCCTGGGCGGTAAATAACATTAAAGGGGTACGTGGTGCATAGTGCGCCTTAAGCGTACCCGATACGCGGGGTGCATGGCTATCGGGCAATTGTGGGGCATAACCCAGCACCTCGCCTATCTGCTTGGCACTGATATGGCCGGGCCGTAGCAAAACCGCCCCAACGCCCTGCTGGATCCGGGACAAATCAACAATGGTTGATTCTATGCCAATCTCGGCGGCACCCCCTTCAAGAACGGGCATGCCCTTGGCCACTTCTTCAGGAAACTCGCTAATAACGTGCTCTGCCAAAGTGGGCGACACCTGGCCAAACTTGTTGGCCGAAGGAGCGGCAATTCCCCCTTGTCCTGACAGCTTGAGCCCGGCAAATTGCCGCAACAGGGCCTGGGCAACAGGATGCGACGGGCAACGAATACCAATGCTGTCCTGTCCGCCACTGACCGCGTCAGGAATATGGGTAGCGCGTTGCAAAATAAGGGTTAGAGGGCCAGGCCAGAAGGCATTGATGAGTTGATGGGCTTCTTCGGGAATATCCTTGGCCCAGTAAGACAAATCTGCCTCGGGTGCCACGTGCACAATAACCGGATGGTTTGAGGGCCGGCCCTTGGCTTGGTAAATTTTGTCAACCGCCTGCGGGTTTTCGGCATCTGCACCCAAGCCATAAACCGTTTCGGTGGGAAAGGCAACCAGCTCGCCTTGCAGCAGCCTGGTAGCCGCCCTGTAAACCTCTTGCTCCTGGTCTGGGTGCATTTACAATACCTGGCTTAAATTGAGGATTTCACTGACCTGGCGGGCATGGGCCAGCACCGTGTCAAAGTTTTCATGCACGATATTGACATGACCCATTTTTCGACCTTTGCGGGCTTCACTTTTGCCATACAGGTGCAAGGATACGCCAGGCAAGGCCAAGACCTTGTCCCATGCCGGCTCAGCAAAGGCATCCGTTTCGGGGTGGAACCAGCTGTCGCCCAAAATGTTCAGCATAATGGCGGGGGCCAGCAATTGGGTTGAACCCAGAGGCATGCCGGCCATGACCCGCACCTGCTGCTCAAACTGGCTGCTGGCACAGGCATTCATGGTGTAATGGCCACTATTATGCGGACGGGGCGCCACCTCATTGGCAATCAAGCTGTTATCTTCAAGAATAAAAAACTCAACGCACAAAACACCAAAATAGTTCAGGCCTTCGGCGATTTTAATGGCCGCCTGCTTGGCCTGGACCTGAATGTTTTCGGCAATCAGTCCGGGGTTAACCACGGTGGTGGCCAAAATGCCATTCACATGGGTATTTTGACCAATTGGGAAAACCGCGACCTCACCATTGAAACCACGCGCCATGACCACCGAAATTTCTTCTTTCAGGGGCAGCATGGCTTCAAGCACGCAAGGCACATTGCCAAACGAATCAAAAGCAGCAAGGGCCTCCTGAACATTAGTTACACGAGCCTGCCCTTTACCGTCATAACCCAGGCGGGCAGCCTTGAGAATGCCTGGAAACAGCTGCTGTCCGGCATTTTCAAGATCAGCGGCAGAGCGCACTTCGGCATAAGGTGCAACCGGAATATCCTGAGAAGCGATAAACGCTTTTTCAGCAATACGATCTTGCACCACGGCCACTGCCGCCGCACCGGGACTGACCCGGCAATTGACCGACAGCTGTTTAAGGCTGGCCGCAGGTACATTTTCAAATTCGGTAGTTACCACACGCGTCAGCGCAGCCAACTCATCCAGCCCTTTTACATCATCATAGGCTGCGTATACCTGTTTTTCGGCAACGGTTCCGGCCGGACTGTCCTGGGCAGGATCAAGCACTACCACTTTATACCCCATGCTTTGCGCCGCATGACAGAACATGCGGCCCAGTTGCCCACCACCCAACATGCCAAGCCACTGGCCGGGATAAACAACAGCAGAAGTCGTTACAGTATTAGTCATAAGAGATCAATTCTTTTAATTGCAGAAAAACTAAGCCGTAGGTGGCAGGGTCATTGCGCGGGCGGCGGCCGTTTGTTTTTCACGAAAAGCCAGCAATTTTTCACGCAGTTCAGGATTGGTCATGGCCAGTGTTGCAATGGCATGCAAGGCAGCATTAGCCGCTCCGGCCTCACCAATGGCAAACGTGGCGACCGGCACACCTTTGGGCATTTGCACAATCGACAACAACGAATCTTCGCCCTTCAAATAGCGGGATGGCACCGGCACGCCAAACACCGGCACTTCGGTCAGGGCGGCCATCATGCCTGGAAGATGGGCTGCGCCACCAGCACCGGCAATAATGGCACGGATACCGTCGTTGTAGGCACGGGCACCATAAGCCACCATATCATGCGGCATGCGATGGGCTGAAATAACCTGTGCCTGGTAGGGCACGCCAAACTCTTCAAGTATCCGGGTCGCATTCTGCATGATATCCCAGTCACTGGAAGAACCCATAATAACGCCTACAACCGGCTTGATATTGTCGCTCATGATGTTCCTTTTCTTAAGCCAGCAGGCGGTCTGCCGCTTCACGGTATTTAGCGGCGGTTTTCTCGAGTACGTCTTGTGGCAGGCGGGGAGCCGGTGCTGTTTTGTCCCAAGGCTGGGTTTCAAGCCAGTCGCGCACAAACTGTTTATCGAATGAAGGAGGGCTGATCCCTTCCTGATAGCTGTCAGCCGGCCAGAAACGGGAAGAATCAGGGGTCAGCACTTCATCCATTAAATACAGCTGGTTGTTTTCATCCAGGCCGAACTCGAATTTGGTGTCGGCAATAATAATGCCTTTTTCCGCGGCAAAACGGGCGGCTTCCGTATAGAGTTTCAGGGTAATGTCCCGAATTTTTTCTGCCATTTCCTGGCCCACTTCCTTCACCACATGGGCAAAATCCACGTTCTCATCGTGTGAACCGAACTCGGCCTTGGCGGCAGGCGTAAACATAGGCTCAGGCAATTTGCTAGCCAGTTTCAGGCCTGCGGGCAACTTCACGCCGCAAACCGTACCGGTTGCCTGGTAATCCTTCCAGCCGGAACCAATCAGATAACCGCGGGCAACCGCTTCAACCAACACAGGTTTTAGGCGTTTAACCACCACGGCACGGCCTGTGACCTGATCAATCTCATCGGGGGCCACCACTTCTTCGGGTTTCACATCGGTAGAGTGATTGGGAATGATGTGCGCCAGTTTTTTCAGCCAGAACTCGGTTAATTCGGTAAGTACCTTGCCTTTGCCCGGAATCGGATCATCAAGAATGACGTCAAACGCGGAAATGCGGTCGCTGGCAATGATAAGCAGCTTATCATCACCCACGGCATACATGTCACGTACTTTACCGCGTGCCAGCAATGGTAATGATTTGATGGTTGATTGATGAAGTGCAGTAACCACTTGTAACCCTTAAGTTTTCGGTTGGAATGGATTTTGCGTTATGGTGCAAAACCATAACGGATCAAACCCAGTATTTTAACGCTTTAAATTAATAATCCCGCCCCAAATGAATGCAAGGCGGGATTTTTAATACCGGCATTTGCCTTTTATGCAAACACTGGTTTATTTAACTTGCTGGGCCAGTTTACCGGCAGCATACAAGGAAGCCATTTCAGACAGGCTGACCGGCTTGATTTTGCTGGCATTACCTGACGTACCAAACGCTTCATAACGCGCAATACACACTTGTTTCGCTGCTTCACGGGCAGGCTTGTTGTATTCGCGCGGGTCGAATTTAGAAGGATTTTCGGCCAGGAAACGACGAATGGCACCCGTCATGGCAAGACGGATATCGGTATCGATATTAATTTTGCGAACGCCATATTTAATGGCTTCCTGGATTTCTTCCACAGGAACGCCATAAGTTTCTTTCATGTCGCCACCGAATTCGCGGATTTCAGCCAGCAACTCTTGGGGCACGCTGGAGCTGCCATGCATCACCAAATGGGTATTGGGCAGGCGGGCATGGATTTCCTTGATGCGCTGGATCGACAGGATGTCTCCGGTAGGCTTGCGGGTGAATTTATACGCGCCGTGACTGGTTCCAATGGCAATTGCCAGGGCATCAAGCTGGGTGCGGCGTACAAAATCAGCAGCCTGCTCAGGGTCGGTCAGCAACTGGTCGATGGTTAGTTTGCCATCAGCACCGTGCCCGTCTTCCTTGTCGCCTTCCATGGTTTCAAGAGAACCCAGGCAACCCAGTTCGCCTTCAACGGTAACACCCAGCTTATGGGCCATGTCCACCACTTTTTTGGTGACATCCACGTTATATTCATAATCGGCAATGGTTTTGCCGTCTGACATCAGGGAACCGTCCATCATGACACTGGAAAAACCCAGATTGATGGCACCCTGGCAAATTTCAGGAGACTGGCCGTGATCCTGGTGCATGACCACAGGAATTTCAGGGTAGCTTTCAACTGCTGCCTGGATAAGGTATTTCAGAAAACCTTCACCTGCATATTTACGGGCACCGGCAGAGGCTTGCATGATAACGGGACTATTGGTTTCTTTGGCCGCTTCCATGATGGCCTGGACCTGTTCAAGATTATTAACGTTGAATGCAGGGATGCCATAGCCGTTTTCGGCTGCATGGTCGAGCAACTGACGCATTGAAACTAATGCCATGTGAGATTCTCCTAATGGATCTATGTCAAATTTCCGAATTGCCCATATTTTACGTGGGTTTGTGAATTTTTACCCAAGTTTACCCCCGACCTGCAAATTTTGAGTCCCCGAATTTAAACTTCCTGCCATGCCTGATATTTTCTACCCCATACCCTGGTTGCTCGCCTAATGAAAACCCCATCAGACAATGGCATCATTCAAGAAAAACACTGGCTGCAAAAAAAATTAATCTAAATCAAGAAACTTTTGAGATTTAGCAAAGTCATTTTTTTTCGTTGCGTTTACAATTTGTTTAACATGCTTTATTAGTCAACATCATTGTGAACCGCAACAAAAACCGCACTCTCTATTTTGCCTCATGGGTCGTCCTCATCGTGATGACCTTGGTAGCGGTTTCCCCTTCTGTTTCATCACTCCTGCACAATGACTCCCTTTCCCCGTTCACCATCGAAATCTGCGACTCGTCCGGGAACGGCAAAACCCTGATCATCAACAATACCTCCCCAGACCAGGATTCTTCCGCACACACCACAAACATCCACTGCCTGTTCTGTCTTCTCTCAGAATTGCAAGCGGCCATTGTCACGCTGGCCTGTATCCTGCTCCTCGGGTTCATCGCCCGTCAAATCATTACCTTTGTCAGCTACGAATGGCAACTGCTGTTTCGTACCATCCGCTGGCGGCCCAACCGTAGCCAGGCGCCTCCTCTCTTTTCCTGATCCGGAAATTTCTCATTGCATTTATTTAAGGTGCGTGTCACTCCTGTGACACCCATCCCCCCGCTTCATTCCAGCACTAGCTTCAAGGAGTAAATCCGAATGGATGAATTAGTCAACATATCACGGCTGCAATTTGGCTTGACAGCCATGTACCACTTCCTGTTCGTGCCACTAACACTTGGCCTGGTATGGATTCTTGTCATTATGGAATCCGCCTATGTCATGACCGGAAAGGTTATTTACAAGGACATGACCCGCTTCTGGGGCAAACTCTTTGGCATCAACTTCGCCCTTGGTGTAACCACAGGCCTCACGCTAGAATTTCAATTCGGCACCAACTGGGCTTACTACTCCCACTACATGGGAGATATTTTCGGCGCCCCACTGGCTATTGAAGGCCTCATGGCTTTCTTTTTAGAGTCAACCTTTGTCGGCCTGTTCTTTTTTGGCTGGGAGCGCATGTCACGCAAACAGCATCTGGTGGTCACCATTTTAATGGCCGTCGGCACCAACCTGTCCGCCCTTTGGATCCTGGTTGCCAATGGCTGGATGCAAAACCCTATCGGGGCCGAATTCAACTTTGAAAGCATGCGGATGGAAATGGACAATTTCTGGACGATTGTTTTCAACGCCGAAGCCCAAAACAAATTCGTGCATACGGTTTCTGCCGGTTATGTAACGGCATCCATGTTCGTGCTTTCAATTTCCAGCTGGTATCTGCTGAAAAAACAGGATGTCGAATTTGCCAAACGCAGTTTTCGCATTGCCGCCGCTTTTGGTCTCGCCTCTATCCTTTCCGTTATCGTCCTGGGTGACGAGTCAGGCTACTCGATTGGCAAGGCTCAAAAAACCAAAATGGCCGCAATTGAAGGCATGTGGGAAACCGAACCGGCTCCCGCCCCCTTTACCTTGATTGCATCCGTTAATGATGCAGAAATGAAAAATGACTGGGCAATTCAAATCCCATGGGTAATGGGCCTGATTGGCACCCGCTCCACCACTGAAGTCATGCCTGGCATTCACGATATCATCAAGGAAAACCACGGCCGTATCGAGTCTGGCCAGCAAGCCGTAGTGGCCTTGGACAAACTGCGGGCGAACCGCGATGACCAGGAAGCCATGGATACTTTCATGCAACACAAACAAGACCTTGGTTTTGGCCTGCTGCTTAAACGCTACACAGCCGATGTCGCCCAGGCCACGCCTGAAATGATTGCCCAGGCTGCCAGAGATACCATTCCTGCTGTCAAACCCCTGTTCTGGTCATTCCGTGCCATGGTGGGTCTTGGCTTCTTCATGATGTTCATCTTTATCGCCACTTTTTGGGCTTCAGTCAAAGGTAACTTTGCGGAGAAAAAATGGTTGCTCAAACTAGCCCTGTACTCCCTGCCATTACCCTGGATCGCAGGCGAGGTAGGCTGGTTCGTGGCCGAATTCGGACGCCAGCCTTGGACAGTCTACGGCGTTCTACCAACTCACCTGTCCGTTTCCACGCTCAGCACCAGTTCCCTCTATGGCTCACTGGCAGGATTCATCGCGTTCTACACCATTCTGCTGATTGTTGAAATATATCTCATGATCCGTTTCTCCAGGCAGGGTCCCGGCAGCCTGGGTACCGGTCGTTATGCCCATGAGTCCAACCACTAAGGAGCCACATTATGGAAAACCTCATTGATTATGAAATATTGAAGTTCATCTGGTGGCTGCTGATTGGCGTCCTCCTTGTCGGGTTTGCCGTCATGGACGGCCATGATATGGGCGTAGGCACACTACTTCCTTTTGTCGGAAAAACCGATGATGAACGCCGTGCCGTCATCAACACCGTAGCCCCTCACTGGGACGGGAACCAGGTTTGGTTCATTACGGCAGGCGGCGCCATTTTTGCCGCCTGGCCCATGATTTACGCGACTGCCTTCTCTGGGTTCTACTGGGCCATGATGGCTGTCTTGTGGTCAATGTTCTTCCGTCCGGTCGGCTTTGACTATCGCAGCAAACTTACCAACACCACCTGGCGTAAAACCTGGGACTGGGGTCTATTTGTAGGCAGCTTCATTCCACCGGTCATTTTTGGCGTGGCCTTTGGCAACCTGCTGCAAGGCGTGCCTTTCCAATATGACAGCATCCTTAACCCCACATACACAGGTAGTTTCTGGGCCTTGCTTAACCCCTTCGCCCTGCTTTGCGGGGTCGTTGCCAGCGGCATGATCACTTTCCACGGTTCTGTTTACCTGATGCACCGCACCGAAGACCCCATCTACACCCGGGCAAAGTCCTGGATGATCATTAGTGGCCTGGTTACCGTAGTCTGCTTTACCCTGGCCGGTATTTGGGTGGCTTTCGGCATAGATGGCTACCGTATTACTTCAGCCATCAACATGGCTGCCAGCCCCGACCCCTTAACCAAGGAAGTAGTGCGTGAAACCGGTGCATGGCTGGCCAACTACCAGCGCTGGCCACTCACCATTCTGATTCCCATATTGGGTTATGTCGGTATCCTGGGTGCCCTGTTACTGGCCAAAAAAGGTAAAACCTTTGCCGCGTTCTTTGTTTCCGCGCTTGGCATTACCGGCATTATCGGTACCGCCGGTATATCCATGTTCCCGTTCATGATGCCTTCATCAAGCCACCTGGCATCCAGCCTGACCGTATGGGACAGCTCATCCAGCCATTTCACCCTGATTGTCATGCTGATTGCAGTTGTCATCTTCATGCCCATCATTATTTTGTATACCCGTTGGGCCTACAGCATCATGAGAGGAAAAGTAACAACGGCTTATATTCGTGAAAACAAACATTCCGTTTACTAATCAAATTGATATTTTTACAGGAGTTTGCTATGTGGTATTTTGCCTGGACCTTAGGTATTGGGTTTGCCATCGCCCTGGCCATTCTGAATGTGCTGTGGGGTGAATACGAACCCGATCGCCTGAAAAACAAACAGGAAGGTTAATTTAACCAAGGCAGGCGGGCCCACAAAGGCCGCTGCCTGAAAAGGGCCCGTCTTGCACGGGCCCTTTTCATTTAATCTTAAAAACACTTCAAAATTAAAGACGCCGGTTTTCAAGACAAGGCAAGATGCTTCTTACCTGCTGTATCCGGCCTTTTTCCAACACGTTCACCGCCAGCCCGGGCTGGTCAGCACAACCGGAAATCACACTACCCATCGGATCGATAATCATGCTATTGCCGGTACAACGGGTAGCCGTCTGCCCGGAAGCCAGCACGTAACAGGTATTTTCAATCGCCCGTGCCCTTAGCAGGATTTCCCAATGATTTTCTTTGTAAGGCCCGGCAATCCAGGCTGCGCTAACTGAAATAACATCAGCCCCCTTGACCGCCAGGGCACGGGAAAGCTCTGGAAAACGCAAGTCATAACAATTGACCAGGCCAATCGTAAAATCTTTAACCTTGAATAAACCAAGTTCGGAACCATCCGCTTTAATATCCCCCGGCTTTACCTTATCTGATTCCTTGAAATTAAAAGCATCATAAACATGTAATTTGGTATAGCGAACAATGACCTCCCCCTCAGGATTGATCACCAGCAGCTGATTCGTTACCCGTGCTTCCGCAGGGTCATCGCTTAAGCTAAGGACTCCCACGATGATATGCATCTTGTAACTGTGCGCCAGATCCTGCATGAAGGCAATAAATCCGGGAGAATGCTGTTGGGCAATTTCCCTTAAGGTTGGCAAATCAGAACCAAACGAACACATGGCCGCCTCGGGAAAAACCAGTAATTCGGCCCCTTGGGAAACGGCCTGCCCAGTCAAATCCTGGATATATTTTTTATTCGCCTCGATATCATTGACGGCGGGGAATTGGGCTACAGCCACTTTCAGGCGGGAAAAATCAGAAGCTAAATGCATATTTCTCACAAATTTTCTGGAATCAACCCGGTAATTATGCCCCAGATTACTTAAAATGGACAAAACTGGCACTTGCCGCAACAAAACCGGCACCGGTTCCGTATTCAGCCTTTGACTGCATCAAAAGCGTGCATTTACCTTACACAACCGCCAATCCTACCCAACTGCCCTCTAGAATATGTCAAGCAATCAAATAGCAAGCCCGATCCCCACCAGACACATCTTGATTGCCGGATGCGGTGATCTTGGCCTGAGAGCTGCGCAACTGCTGCTACAACAAGGCCATACGGTTTATGGCTTAAGAAGAAATCCGCCCAGCCCGCCAATCTCAGGCGAAATCACCAGACCGGCAATAAAATGGATTCAGGCCGACCTATGCCACGAAGGATTAAAAGAACAATTGCCTGAAAACATCAGCGATATTATCTATTGCCCTACGCCGGCGCACAGAACAGAGGCCGCGTATCGTGACATTTTCATACAAGGGCTGCAAAATCTGCTCGATGCGCTGGACAAAAAACAGCTTCGGCGAATTGTTTTTATTTCTTCCAGTGCGGTTTATGGAGAGCATCATGGAAACTGGGTGAATGAAGACACCTCCTTGTTGCCGCTAGGTGCAAATGGCCGGGTTTTGCTGGAAGCCGAACAACGCTTGCATGCGCTTGACCATGAAACCATCGCCTTAAGGTTGTCTGGACTTTACGGCCCTGAAAAGCCACAACTCCTTGATCGGATTCGAGCCGGCCAAACCCGGGCTCCCCGCCATGACAAACATTTCGCCAACCGCATTCATATTGAAGACGCCGCCGCCGCGATTGTGCATTGCCTGGGTCTGGAAAAACCGGCTCCCTGCTACGTGGTTAATGACAACACGCCTCTGCCAATCGATGAACTCTATGACTTTCTGGCAAATTCCATGCAAGTTCCCTGCCCGCCAGAAGGTGCACCACCGGCAGGCATTGGCAATAAAAAACTCAGTAACGCCCTGCTGTTGGGTAGCGGCTTTCACTTGCGCTGGCCCGACACAAAACAGGGGTATGCCGCACTGTTAAACCAAAAAACCAATACCGTCTTAAAATAAAAAATAAACTATGTATTTAAAATAATCAAGTTTGACTGCAGATCTTATTTTGCAAGACGGGCACCACGAACCTGTATGACAACAGCATCAATCACCCGGTTCTGTTCATCCCTGATTTCCAGCCGGTGCCGGCCCGGCATCGGCAACCAGGCATAGGGATTGACATTACCCAAAAACTGTCCATTCATATACCAGTTCACAGTTTGCGTTACCCTTCCGGCCGGATTTCCCGCTCGCAACATAAGACGCTGGTTGTCAACCGGAATATCAGGATCCAGCGCAATGATGGTGGCATCGGCCGGATGACTGATCAAGAGGGGCTGGACTTGCCCTGACTGCAATGAGGTCGCCAGGGAAACCTGCGAAAGCTCGGTTCCAGGCAAAAAATATTCGGTGCGTGTCGGCTCCAGATCCTGATCAAAAACCACCTGTTTGGCCACGACCCCTGCTGGCATCCTGGGCGCCAGGCTGGGCCGGTTTTGGTGCAAGTACCCGATCACATCATGCCAAATGGGTCCGGCACCAGAAACACCGGTAATATCATACATGCTGGCGCCGCTACTATTGCCTACCCAAACCCCAACGGTATAATCCTGCGACCAGCCGATCGTCCAGTTATCACGCATGTCTTTACTGGTACCCGTTTTAACTGCACTCCAGAAAGGAGTACTTAAAGCGCTATCCAGCCCAAAAGTGCGGGCTCGTGCCTGACGATCTGACAACATATCACCAATAATCCAGGCCGTTGGAGCAGTCACCAGCGGTTTGCCGGAAGTAAGCGATGTATTTTCTGTCCCAGGCAAGGCCCAGTTAACCTCGGTATACACGCCCCCATTCGCCAGGGCCCGATAAGCATTGGTCAGGCTAAGCAGGGAAACCTCGGCACTACCCAAAGCCAGGCTGTATCCGTAGTAATCACCCGACTGTTCCAGCGGCAGCCCCAGGCCGCTTAACAAATGCTGGAAGGCATCTGGCGTAACCATGGTCAGGGCGCGAACAGCCGGAATATTCAAGGAGGAAGCCAGCGCCACCCTGACACTGGCCCAACCGGAATACTGGCGGTCATAATTTTGCGGAACGTACAGGCCCGAGCCAGTATCCAGATTAACCGGACTGTCATCAAGCAGGGAAGCACCGGTCAGGCGTCGCTGGTCTATGGCCTGTGCATACAGAAAAGGCTTCAGGGTTGAACCTGCCTGGCGCAAGGCTCGCACATGATCCACATGAACCGCACTAGCCAGGTCAGCGGACGAACCAATGTAGGCAAGGATCTGGCCACTGCGGTTATCAAGCACGATGACGGCGGCATCATTGGCATTATGCTTTTGCAAAGGCTTGAGATTACGCCTGATGCTTTGCAATGCATAACGCTGCAAATCACGGTTTAGTGTACTGGTAATGTCCGCCGGAATTTCCTGCCCGCTTTGTTTGTACCGTTCAAGCAAATGACTGGCATAATGCGGTGCCAGTGACGGGTCATTCAGCAAAGACTGCTGTTGATTGGCCAGGTAATGCGCCACAAAACGTTCCAGATAAGCACAATCCTGGTCAAACGCCTGCCGGCGCAAAATACCACAGGCCCGCAAGGTAACGGTTTGCACCGATGCATTAGGAGCCCGCAAAAGAGCGGCCAGCATGGCGGCTTCACGATGATTGATACCGGCAGGATATTTTTGCAACAACGCACGGGATGCACTGGAAATGCCTGTCAACTCGCCCCGAAACGGCACCAGGTTAAGATAAGCTTCAAGTATCTGATACTTGCTCCAGTGTTGTTCCAGCGCCTGGGCCATAATTATCTGCCTGACTTTCTGCCGATAGCTACGGGTTCGTTTTTGCCGGAAAAGACGCTCATCCAGAAGACCCGCCAGCTGCATGGTTAAAGTAGAAGCGCCACCGCTATGGCCCTCAATCAGCCGTTTATAAGCAGCACCCAGCAGAGCCAGGGCATCCACGCCATGATGGGCATAAAACCGCTTGTCCTCGGAAACCAGCAGGGCATCCAGCATGGCAGGCGAGATATCCGCAATACTGGTCCACTCACCTCGACGCGCCTGAAAATCCTGCCGTTGCTGCTGTAGCAGGTGGCCCTGACGATCTAGCAAGGAAACATAAGATGAACGATAGCCATCCCTGACCTTTTCAAAGGCCGGTATCTCTTGCCGGGCAACCAGGAACCGCATCATGAAAAAGGCCAGCGCCATGACCACGACTATGGTCATGGCAAACAGGCCCAGGATACGCAACCAGCGGCGCCCCTCCTTCATGCCTTATTGCCCTTTTACCTCGAAGCCGTTCGTATTCGGCAACTCACCATAAACATGCGGCGCATACATGGCTTCGGCACGGGTAGGAGGCAATACGAACTGGCCAGGCGTATTCAGGCGCACGGTATATTCCACCACCGACTCACCGGCAGGCAGGTACTGGTAGTAGGCACGATAAACATCCGCTTGCCGCTCTACAAAACTGGGACCATCCCAATAATCATTTTTTTCACCAACCGTGCTGATCAACGAGTCGCGGCCCAGGCCACTGCCAAGTATGGTGGCACCAGCAGGAACCGGGTCGGACACAATCACCCAGTTCATGGCCGACTTGGCCTTGATGCTGAGCTTGACCCGATAAACATCACCCACGCCCCATTGTGTTTCTGAAGCACGGCTGACCGGCTCGATGTTTTTTTCAATCACGTAACCGGCGTAGGCAGGCTGCGTAACAGGCACCGCCGCCAGGGCACTGACCGTTGCCCATACCCGGCCTGGCCCCTGCTTGGCGAGAGACAGGGACTCTTGGCCGGCATTGGACCACGGAGCAAACACTTTTTGATTGAGGCTTAAATTATCCCAGGACTGGGTTTCTCCGCTTTGTGGCACCAGTGTCATATTCACACTACCCTGCGCCGGCGTTTTTTCAAATTTTCGGGAAAATTGTCCGACAGCCAGCGTTCCCCACAAATTGGCCGTGGTGGTCGACCATGCGCCTTGCTGCTGCATTTGCAACAGGCCCTGCAACATGTAGGGAATATCGTTTTCCCATGCCTTGTTGCCCATGACCGCTAGCAATAGCTTAGCCATATTCGCTTCATTATTAAGCATGAGCCACCAGGACGAGTTACGCCCGGTATCGGCAAAAACCATCGCCGTGCCCTGGCGATCCATGCGCGCGATCAATGCGTGACGAATCCGTTCAAGCATCTGTGCGCGGTTGGGCATGCCCTTGACGCGGGTAACGATATTCATCCAGTCGACAAGCGCTGCGGTTGACCAGTTCTGGGTATCCAGTTTGACTGCCGTCAGCAGGGAAGGCGTGACCATGCCATAGCGGGAAAGCGCCTCAAGGGCTAGCACGCGTCGTTCAACATTGTCATTGACCGGCGCCCACGTATTACGGCGCAATTTACCCAATACGTAATTTTGCAGGCCCTCGAGCATGCGTTCACGGTAGGCGGCAGGAATACCATCCACAATCCCCAGTTTTTGCGCCTCATCGGCCATAGAAACCAGGTATGCGGTCAGCACTACATCACCGTTCAGGACAGCACTGGGGAAATACATGGCCAAGCCATCCTGATCCAGGTAAGACGGCAACTGTTCCATGATGGCCTGCCATTTTTCGGGGCTGTGCAGGCCAACGGCAATGGAAGATACCTGCTCAAGACAAGTATAAGGATAGTTATTGAACCATTTACGGACATTCTGCAAACCGTTGGACAACGTAGGCTGTAGCTGGACCTGTACCCCGCCCACAACCCGGCCTGATTTTCGCAAGGACTCTGGCGGTACCTGCAACTGCAAATCGTTCACGGGCGCTTCAGGCGTTACAGATAACAAGGCTGCCTGGCGTACCGTGACCGGCGTTGCCGGTGACACGGCCTGCGTGAACCGCAACTGATCCAGCGCATCACCGGTTTCCGTTTCGGCAACCCGCAAGGTCCAGGTCAACTTCAGGTTGTCCTGAATGGAGCCCGAGGTAGGCACCAAAACGTCCCAGCTTACTTGTCCGGAACTACCGGCTGCCAGGGCCAGCTCACGGGCGGGCAATGACTGTGCTGGCACCGCAGTACCGGTAAAGCTGGCCTGAACCCGCATTTTCATGTCCCGGATACTTGAATTGCGAACCGTTACCATGGCTTGATAACGATCTCCCTCACGTACCACTTGTGGCAGGCCTGAAATGATTTGCAGATCCTGGGTGGTATTGATGAAAACCGCCTCATCACCAAACAGTTGTGCACCATGATCAGCGACCGCCACTACTTTAAAGCGGGAAATAACATCATTAAGCGGGATATCAATGGTCGCCTGCCCCTGTTCATCCAGCACGATATCGGGCTTCCAAAGCAACAGGGTATCCAGCAACTCCCGGGTAGGGGCACCAATACCGCCGCCGCCCCCTGGTGGCAGGGCCTTACGGCCATAATGGCGCCGTCCGACAATTTCCAATTGTGCCGTTGCCGTTTCAACACTATAAGGACGAATCCCCATCATGCCCTTGAGCAATTCCCAGCTTGGGTTGTCTGACAGCTCAAGCAAGGCCTGATCCACCACAGCAACCGCCACGGTAGCCCCTGCCGCCGGCTTGCCATCGGGCAATACCGCCTTGATGGTTGCCTGGGCGGTTTCACGGATTTTGTATTGCTCCTTGTTGGCACTTAACTGGATATACAGCTTGTGCGCCGGGCTTTGCACCCGGATATCCGTCAAGCCAAAACGAAAGGCCGGCTTGGCCAGGTCAATCATGGCCGTCGGTGCCGCAACTTCTTCGGTATCCTTGCCCCAATTGAACAGGGACAGGCCCGGTGACGAACGGACCCTTCCCCGCAAAGCCAATACGGAAACATAAACATTGGGTCCCCACTCGGGCTTGATATCAATACTGACTGTTGGGTCCTTCCCATCAATATTCACCACCCTGGCTTCCAGCACCCCTTCCCGCTCTACGGCAAGCAATGCAGTGGCCTGGCGGAATGGCATCCGCACCTGAAACCTGGCCTTGTCACCGGCCGAGTATTCCTTGCGTTCGGGAATAATATCTATGCGATCATTGTTTTCACCGGCAAACCAGAGTTCTTCCTGACCAATCACCCACACTCCTGATTCGGCCCGGGACTGATTTCCCTGTTCGTCACGAACTTCTGCGATCAGGCTGAGGCGCCCGGTTTCCGCAAGGGCAACTTCACATTCAAGACGCCCGTCTTTATCGGTGCGGCCTTCACAAACCGTCCCCATATCCTGACTTAGTTGCTGCGTATCATAACTGTAGAAACCGCCTACCAGACGCTTGCGCACGGTATGGGAGGTGTATTTGACGGCCTGGACGCGAATATCGGTTTGTCCAACCGGCTTGCCGGCAGGCGTCAGGGCCAGGGCCGTGATTTTTGCATTTTTGCCCTTTTCAATATAGTAACCGGTACGAATACCGGCCACTATATTGGCCGGCCACGCCGCAACCTGCTGGCTCAGGGTTTGGATTTCACCATTCGGATCCATGAAGCTGGCTTCAAAGGTAAAGGTTTTGGCTTGTTTAACCTCTGGAACCGGGGTAATTTCTACCCGTGCTCCGCCCTTGTCATCCAGCACAAGCCGTTTTTTATCCACAAACAGCTTAACGGCAGAATCCGGCTGCCCATACGCATTATCTTCCTGTAAACTGCGTGGCGGCTCAAAAGAAAAATCAGTGTAATCGGCAAAACTGACCGAACGGTCACGTGCCATGGCAGAAACCGTTACCGGCAACATCCCCGCTGCCCCGCCGGCAATATAATTAAGCTGCAGATCCAGGTCAAGTTTATGCGGTGCAACAATTGCCTTTCCTTCCTGCCCGGGCTGGACAATTTTAAGGCTACCGGTCAGTAGTGGCAATTTAAAGGCCTCGACCCGGAAATTGGCCCCGGAAAAATAATCATTTCCTACGCTATCGAAGCGTGCTTCGTATTCGCCCAGCTTGGCCGATTTGGGAATCGTCCAGCTTGAAACCGCGCTTAATCCACCGCTAGGAGTAGGCTGCCATTCCACAGGGATTTCATAAGTGTCGGATGAGCCTATATGCGAAATGGTAAGCTGTTTGGGCCTGCGTTCAACATCAGGCAAGGCAAAGCCATCCCGGGTTTCGGTACGGATGAAATGTTTCATCGAGACGGTTTCACCGGCCCGGAACAGGCTGCGATCAAATACAGTATGGGTTTTAAGATCAAGCAGATCGCTGCTGTAGCCCATCGGAACATTAAAGCGCCAAGGCTCAATACCCCGGTCCCAGCTGGTGAATGCGAAGGAGTAATCGGGAACGCCATTCGCCATAGGGTGATTTTCAGGAAGACGGGCAGACACAAAATAACCGCTCATGCCATTGCTTTCGCAGTAATCCTTGCCTTTAACGGCTTTGCGCAAGTGCCAGATCCCCTGTTCATCGGTTTGCCCGCCGGCCACCACCTGTCCATCACAGGCCAGCACATTGACCTGTGCATTGGCAATCGGCTTGGCATCATCAAGCGTGGTTACCCAGACCAGGAAATCATCCTTGCCTTTCTTGACGTGTACGCCCATATTGGTAAGCAAAACCGATGTACGCACATACATGAGGTTGCGGTCTTTCAATAAGGACTGCCCCAAATGCGCTGACTTAACCTCCAGTACATGAAAACCGGGTTGCCGCAAAGGCAGCCCGATCACTTCAAACTCACGCTCGTTATTTTTGCCTGACGCGGGCAAATCAACTTTAGTAACGCCTTCCTTATTGGAAAGAATGGAAACCGAACGGGTGTCAATCTCTGTTTTCTGGTCTTCATTGCCCCAGTTAATGGCCTGGTCATTCATGATGGCCCGGATATTGGCCGGACTGTAGCGGGCCTCTTCCAGACGGCGAACCCGGTAAAACCAGTTCAACACATCCTGGTCGGATTGCGGCACAAAATCGCTGACCTGCCCGGGAGAAACAAGATGATCATCCGCCTGCAAGTTGCTTTCCACATTGCGTACCGTCAATGGCACCAAGGCAGGCTGTTCCTTGAGTGATTTGCCGGGCTCGGTTTCAGCATGCATTTCTATGATGCCAAACGTGGATGAGGCAAACTTCACCAGCGGTGGGGTACGTCCAAAGCTGCTTTTTAGGGGAAACTGGCTGGCATTGCTTAATACCCTGCCCGCATCATCCCGAAAATCGGCTGGCAATATGACCCGCATTGCTACATTCTCAGGGAATGGCGGCATAAACCTGACGCTCTCAACCAGATTCTCGGGGGCATCATCATCGTCTTGCCATGAAGGGGAATGAATTTTGCCACCCACTTCTAATTGGATAGCCTTGGCCTGTTCAAGTGGCACCGGTGCGTTAAAGCTTAAGGAAACAGGTTTGACAGGCATACATGCCTGGTTCTGGTTTTCACGCAGGCAACTGAAACTGACCTTGAATGGCTCCCTGACCTCATAATTGCGTTCATAAGGCAGCTCGGACAACAAGCCACTTTGCCCCTTAAGGCCTTTATCGATAAACAGTTGCATTTTGCCACTGGCAGGCAAGCGGCGGCTACATTGCACCACTTCAACCTGCCCGGCACGATCCAAGAGATAATCCAGGGATCCTTTTAATAATTCCAGCTTTTCTTGCTGGTCAAAGACACGGACAGGAATTTGTTCACCGTAGCCGGTTGCCGTGCAAACGGCCTTTTGGGCCAGGGACTGCGGGTTGACAGGAGCCGTAAAATTAATGACGAAAGCCTGCTCTTCATCAACCTGGTCACCATAGGGAACCACATAATCAACACGAGGGCCACCCGTATTGAAGGTGTATTTGGAGTTTGACTGTACAGCCTTGCCTTGCAGGTCACGGAAATCGGCATTGGGTGTAATAGTGCAAGTGACGCCAGAAGGCACCCTGCCTTCAAAATCATACGACCAATTGGATGGATCGCTCCATTTGCCATGGCCTTTCAGGGTAGGATGATCACACTTGACCAACAGGGGATCGGGGCTGTCTGCACGTCCGAGACGAATCACCGGCTCACTGAAACGGGCCTTGACGCTGCTGACTTCATTAATGCGCCCGGTGGGTATCAGTGACGCTATTTCTGCCGCCTGGACGACAGAAATCGTACCCGCCAGCAACACAAAACCCAAGGACACAAAATGTCTTTTATACATTTCCCCTACCCCTATTATTCCTGAAGGGCATCGGCTGATGCCATAATTTTACGTTCTATTCTGAACGCTTATTATGGCATCAGTTTGAAATGTAATAAAGTTTTACTTGTCTGGTAAAAAATTATTCGGCAAACCGTTGTTGCAGGATATCGACGGCAGGCAATGTCTTGCCTTCGAGGAACTCCAGGAAAGCACCGCCACCGGTAGAGATATAGCCAACCTTGTCGGCAATGCCAAACTTGGCAATCGCAGCCAGGGTGTCACCACCACCAGCAATGGAAAAGCCTTCAGAGTCGGCAATCGCTTCGGCAATTTTTTTCGTGCCATTGGCAAAAGCGTCGAACTCGAACACACCCACCGGACCGTTCCAGACGATGGTTCCGGCTTTTTTAAGGATATCTGCCAGGGTATTGGCGGTTTGCTCACCAATATCAAAAATCATGTCGTCATCGGCCACTTCGGTAGCGGCTTTTTCAGTGGCGGGGGTATCGGCGGAAAAAGACTTACCACAAACCACATCAACCGGAATAGGCACACCGGCACCCCGCTTGGCCATGATATCAATCACGGTTTTAGCCTGTTCTACCTGATCGGGTTCTGCCAGGGACTTGCCAATATTCAGGCCACTGGCTAGCATGAAAGTGTTCGCAATACCACCACCCACAACCAGCTGATCCACGCGTTCGGCCAAAGCTTGCAAGATGGAAAGCTTGCTGGATACTTTTGAACCGCCCACGATGGCAACCATCGGACGCTTGGGGTTTTGCAACACACGGCCCAAGGCAGCCAGTTCAGCCTCGAGCAGCGGACCGGCACAAACCACCGGTGCAAAACGGGCCATGCCATGGGTAGTTGCTTCGGCACGGTGAGCCGTACCAAACGCATCATTCACATATACATCACAAAGCGCTGCCATTTTACGCGACAGTTCTTCGCTATTCTTTTTCTCGCCCACATTAACGCGGCAATTTTCCAGCAACACAACCTGTCCTGGCGCAACTTCGAAACCGCCATCAACCCAGTCCTGAAGCAACTTAACAGGCTTGCCCAACAATTCGGACAAACGGGCAGCCACGGGTGCCAAACTGTCTTTATCAGTCAGGGTGCCTTCAGTGGGACGACCCAAATGGGAAGTAACCAATACGGCAGCGCCGGCTTCAAGAGCCATTTGAATGGCGGGTACCGAAGCCCGGACACGGGTATCTTCAGTGATAACGCCCTGATCATTCAAGGGAACATTTAAGTCAGAACGGATAAACACGCGTTTACCCTTGAGTTGGTCCGCCTTGGCCAGTGCGGAAAGCGTTTGAACGTTTACCATTATTTTTGCAGGTCCTTAGTTTATGATTATCGTCTGCATGGAGCAGGCCATTTCATGCAGACCGCGCATCCATTCATTGTGATTTGACAATATTGATAGTGATAAGGAAAAACGGCATCTTGAAGAACCGGATGCCGTTTTTCGTGGGTTGCAAAATGAACTGATTATTTGGCGTTCATCAAGGCAACAGTGGTATCAAGCATACGGTTGGAGAAACCCCACTCGTTGTCATACCAAGAGGCAACTTTAACCAGCTTGCCGGAAACTTTAGTCAGGGTAGCATCAAATGAGCTTGATGCCGGATTATGGTTGAAGTCGATAGAAACCAACGGTGCTTCGTTGTAATCCAGGATACCTTTCAAGGCACCTTCGGAAGCGGTTTTCAGGATAGCGTTAACTTCTTCAACGGTTGTTTCACGGCTGGCGATGAAAGACAGGTCTACCATGGAAACGTTGATCGTGGGAACGCGGATCGCGTAGCCATCCAGTTTGCCATTCAATTCGGGCAATACCAGGCCAACGGCAGCAGCAGCACCGGTTTTGGTCGGGATCATGCTCATGGTGGCAGAACGGGCACGACGCAGGTCTTCGTGGTAAACGTCTGTCAGCACCTGGTCATTGGTGTAGGCGTGAACAGTGGTCATCAAACCGGTTTCAACACCCAGGGCTTCGTGCAAAGGCTGAACCAGCGGAGCCAGGCAGTTGGTGGTGCAAGATGCATTGGAAATAACGGTATCGGTCGCTTTCAGGACTTGATGGTTAACGCCATAAACCACGGTTGCGTCAACATCTTTGCCACCGGGAGCGGAAATGATGACTTTTTTGGCACCGCCTTTCAGGTGGGCACTGGCTTTTTCTTTGCTGGTGAAAAAACCGGTACATTCCAGCACTACGTCAACATTCAGCTCACCCCATGGCAGTTCTGCCGGGTTGCGGTTTGCCAACACACGGATTTTGTCTCCGTTAACAACCATGAAATCGCCATCAACCGTTACCGTGCCAGGAAACTTTCCGTGGGCGGTATCATACTGGGTTAAATGAGCATTGGTTTTAGGGTCACCCAAGTCATTGATAGCGACAATTTCAATATCATGTGATTTGCCACTTTCGTAGTGGGCACGTAGTACGTTGCGGCCGATACGACCGTATCCATTGATTGCAACACGAATGGTCATTACATTCTCTCCTGGTTTATAAAACTTGTTTGACAGCGTCGGCCACTTTTTCAGAAGTTAGGCCAAAGTGCTTGAATAAAACGCCAGCGGGTGCCGATTCGCCATAGGTGTCAATACCTACCACGACGCCATCACGTCCGGTATATTTATACCAGATGGAAGAAACGCCTGCCTCTACAGCCACACAAGGCAAATCTTTTGGCAAGACAGAATCTTTCCACGCTTTTGGCTGGCGGTCAAATACATTGGTACTTGGCATGGAAACCACACGTACCGGAATATTTTCACTGGCCAGGGATTCCTGGGCTTTCAGGGCAATTTCAATTTCAGAGCCAGTGGCAATAATAATGGCTTTGGCCTGGTCTGCATCACGCAATACATAGCCACCTTTTTCAATATTGGCCAGCACTTCAGGGCTACGCTCAACAAAAGGCAGGTTTTGACGTGACAGCAGCAAGGCACTGGGACCACCATGCTGTACATTTGTACCCACGCTGGCCGGGCGGCTTACCGAAGCCTTCCAGGCGATAGCGGTTTCGATGGTATCGCAAGGACGCCAAACATCCAGGTTGGGGATAAGACGCAGGCTGGCGGCATGCTCGACGGACTGGTGGGTGGGGCCATCTTCACCCAAACCAATCGAATCATGGGTGAAAACATGCACCACACGCTGCTTCATTAGTGCAGCCATGCGAATCGCGTTACGGGAATAATCGGAAAAAGTCAGGAAAGTGCCACCAAATGGCAGGTAACCGCCATGCAAGGCAATACCGTTCATGATGCCGGCCATGCCGAATTCACGCACGCCATAATTGATATGACGGCCAAACTGCAGGCCACTGCTGGTAGCACGAACCGGCGCTACACCTTTCCAGTCGGTAAAGTTGGATCCGGTCAAATCGGCGGAGCCACCCAGAAACTCGGGCAGGATTTCAGCCAAGGCCGCAATTGCAAACTGTGAAGCCTTGCGTGAGGCAACTGTTTCAGCCTTGGTAACGGTTGATTGCAGGTAAGCATTGAATTTATCGGCAAAGTCGGCGGGCAGTTCACCATTCATGCGGCGGGCCAGCTCTTTGGCTTCGTCAGGAAAAGCCTGTGCATACTGGTCAAAACGTGCTTGCCACTCGCCTTGCAACTGGAGGCCACGCTCTACCTGGCTCCAGCCCTGGTAAACCTCATCGGAAATTTCAAAGGCAGGCAGGTCCCAACCAATCGCGGCACGGGTGGCTTCGATCTCGGCAGCACCCAGCGGCGAGCCATGAACCTTTTCAGAACCGGCCATATTAGGAGCACCTTTACCAATAACCGTCTTGCAACAGATAAGGGTGGGGCCAACATTACCAGCCAGCGCCGTTTCCTTGGCCTGTGCAATGGCACGATCAACCGCATCAACATCGTGGCCATCTACATCACGGATAACGTTCCAGCCATATGCTTCAAAGCGTTTGGGCGTGTCATCGGCAAACCAGTTTTCAACCTGGCCATCGATGGAAATACCATTATCATCGTAAAGGACAATCAGACGGGACAGCTTGAGGGTACCGGCCAATGAACCCACTTCGTGGGAAATACCTTCCATCAGGCAGCCATCACCCACAAAAGCGTAGGTAAAATGATCAATAACCGGCAAACCAGGCTTGTTGAACTCGAGGGCCAGCAGACGCTCGGCCAAGGCAAAACCGACGGCATTGGCAATACCTTGTCCAAGGGGGCCGGTGGTGGTTTCCACACCAGCGGTAACACCCACTTCAGGATGGCCCGGTGTTTTGGAATGCAACTGGCGGAAATTTTTCAATTCCTCGATGGAAAGATCATAACCGGTAAGGTGCAGCAAGGCATATAACAGCATGGAACCATGACCATTGGACAGCACGAAGCGGTCACGATCAAACCAGGCCGGATTTTGCGGATTATGACGCAAATGGCGGGTCCATAAAGCCTGTGCAATTTCCGCCATACCCATGGGGGCACCGGGGTGACCGGAGTTTGCCTTTTGCACGGCATCCATGGCAAGTGCACGGATTGCATTTGAAAGAAGTGACGGATTATTGCTTGTGGCAGTATTCTTCATGTGTGTCCTATGAATTCTTGCGAACAAATTTTTTCAATAACCTATAATTTTAGCACTCTAAACCTTGCACTTTGCCGACTGCCTGTATAAAGTAAAATTTATCCTTGCAATTGGCTTGCCTGCAAGGATAAATTTTCGCACAGGCTTATGACCTGCCCCTGTCAATCAGGATTAACCTGTTTATTCATACTGTTTATTTCAATGGCTACTCCCCGGTTTTATTGCCCTATCCCGCTGCCCCTTCATCAAACCATCGCACTGCCCGACAATGTCGCCCACCATGCCTCCCGGGCCCTGCGCCTGCGTGAAGGTGACGAAATCATCCTGTTTGACGGCAAGCAGGGGCAATACCATGCCGAACTGTTATTCATGAACGGCAAAGCCATGGCCGATATCAAACACTTCAATGCACAAGAGCACGAACTCAAAGGCAAAATCACCCTGGTCCAGGGCTTGCCTTCGGGCGACAAAATGGACTGGATCATTGAAAAAGCCAGCGAGTTGGGAGTACAGCATTTAATTCCCGTCCAGGCCGAACGTAGCGTGCTGAACTTAAGCGGCAATCGCCTTGAAAAGCGCCAGGATCACTGGGAAAAAGTGGCTGTTTCAGCCGGAGAGCAATGCGGCAGGAACCGGATATTGCAAATAGAACCCCTGCAAACCCTGGCGCAGTTTATAGCCGATCATGCCCATCTGGCACACCAGCTGCTGTGTCACCCGGAAGGTGGCACCAGTCTGGCCGCTTATTTGAAGACGCAGCCTGACATCCAGGAAATTTGCCTGATTGTGGGGCCGGAAGGGGGATGGTCCAAGCGAGAGCTTGATGCACTCACAAAAAGTGGCGCCAGCCAGGTTACTTATGGGTCAAGGGTCCTGCGCACGGAAACGGCTGGCCTTGCGCTTACGGCGGCCTGCTCGGCATTAATGGACTGGGTTTGAAGGCGCCAGGGGCAGCCCAAAGCGGAAAAACAACTTTCCGCTTGTTTATTGGCGTTTATTTGCCCTGGCTTTCTGCGTAAGGCGCAGGCGCCACACCGGGCTCCGGATCGGAATGCTTGCCCACGTGCTCGATTGAATATACAAAAATCCGTTCCTTGTCTGTGGCAAACTCGAGGGTATCCTTCAGGATACCCTGAATATCCTGGGCATCCTCGGCCAGGGATGGATCACCCGAGTGCAGGTTCTTAATCCAAAGCACCATGCCCTTTTTCTGGTCCAGGAGGGTCTCTCCCAAACAATCCAGCAAGGCATCCATGTTGTTACCAAAGAAAACCGGATAATCCACGGCTTTGGCCAACGCCCTTAAAATAGCAGAACGATTCCTTGCCTTGTCACAATCGGCGGCAAAAAATGCCAGGCCCATTTCTTCAGCCAAGGAAGCAACCTCTTCCATCTTCTCTGTTTTAGCCTTGATTTCTCCGCCTGAGGACAGAATCGTCGTTAAAATATTTTCTGATTTCTTACTCATGATGCGCCCTCATTAAAAAACGCCTTAATTTCATCTATTCGCTGCATCGTATCCATATAAGCAAGATTTATCAACTCTGTTGTAAAATCTGCCTCAAATAATAAATGAGAGGCTACTATACTTCCGGTATGAACGCCACCTTTTGAAGAGACGCCCAACACACGTAAAAACGCACGCACGGTCTGTGGCATGCAATTTAAATGCATCATGGCAATTTCGTCAATAGATTTGCTAGGACTTAGCGTAAGAACATCAATGGTTTTCAAGGCGGGCCGGTCATCAGCCTCTTTGGGAATAGCCTTTAACAAGGAATTGATGCGATGAATTCGCTCAAGATCAATCGAAAGGCCATCCACAAAAATATCAGAAAGGGCATGTCCACCCAATTGCGCCAGCGTTGGATAATTCTCCGAACAGTGATCCAAAGAAACCGCTTCCTGCCGGTTGTGATCGGTCGTGCTGATGACCACCACCTTTTCAGCCCCCAGATGAATCGCCGGGCTAATGGGTGCCAACTGTCGCATGGACCCATCACCACACCACTCGGTATGGTTCTGGACCGGAAGACATTGAGCAGGAAAAACAAACGGGATACCACTGGACGCCATTAAATGGCACAAGTTAATGTCACAGGCAAGCGATTTTCGCCGGACACCTTGCCATTCCTGCATGGTATGTTTGGACTGGTAAAACGTTAAATGAGTGCCCGTGGTATAGCTGGTTGCCGTAATGGCAAGGGCGGACAAATCGTGATTGGCAAGGTTATGCCTGAGATTGTCAAAATGCATGAACCGGCCCAGCAATTGGGCCAAAGGCCGGTTATCAAGCAAAGACTTGGGACTTTGGGACCTGATGAACGGGCTGGCCCAACCAAACATGAGCAGGGACAGCCAACGGGTTGCATTACCAAAAACCCCAACCGGATCAGAACGGTAGACCTGACTGGTTTTAATATTGCTCCAGATATGACGCAGGCGCCTGACTGAAGCATGTGGAAAAGCGGCCCGACAGGCATACCCCGTTGCATTGATTGCCCCGGCGGAAGATCCGCAAATAATCTGGAACGGATTACGAAAACCGGGACTGCGCTGGGGATCAAGGATATCGAGCAGGGCCCAAAGCACCCCTACCTGATAAGCCGCCTTGGCTCCGCCACCGGTAAACACCAATCCAACAGGTGCTTCCCGGTGCGAACCGATACGGTCAGATGCCGGCGAATTTTTGGCGGGGCGTATTGGCATCGACCACCGTCAGGGCCGCCATATTGACAATACGACGCACTGTCGAACTGGCTGTAAGGATATGAACAGGCGCATTGACCCCCAGCAGGAACGGCCCTACTGCCACGTTACCCCCGGCACATGTTTTAAGCAGGTTATAGGCAATGTTACCCGCATCCACATTGGGGCAAATCAACAGGTTGGCACTGCCCGTAAGGGTGCTGGATGGCAGAATACGCTTGCGGACATCTTCGTCCAGCGCTGCATCCGCATGCATTTCACCGTCAATTTCCAGCCCGGGTTCCTGCTCACGGATGATATCCAGGGCGTCACGCATCTTGGAGCCAGACATCGGGTTATCAGTACCGAAGTTGGAACTGGACAATAAAGCAACCTTGGGCTCGATTTGCAAATGACGCATTTCTTCAGCCGCCATCCGTGTAATTTCAGCGATTTCAGCGGCGGTAGGATCGGCATTCACATGAGTATCAGCCACGGCAACGGTTCGCTCGGACATCAGCAGGATATTCATGGCGCCGTAGGTTGAAACACCTGGCACTTTACCTATGACCTGATCAACCAGGCGCAGGTGATTGGCGTAAGTACCAACCGTACCGCAAATCATGCCATCAGCATCACCCAGCTTGACCATCATGGCACCAATCAAGGTCAAGCGACGGCGCATTTCAACCCGGGCAAATTCCTGGGTCACGCCTTTGCGATTCATCATTTCCCAGTAAGTCGTCCAGTACTGTTTGAAGCGTGGATCATTTTCAGAGTTGGTCACATCAACGTCTTCACCTAAACGAATTCGCAGGCCAAATTGGCGTATCCGGCTTTCAAGAACAGAGGGGCGACCAACCAGGATGGGTCGGCAAATTTTCTCATCGATCAGAACCTGTACCGCACGCAAAACACGCTCGTCTTCGCCTTCGGTAAACACGATACGGGATTTGCCACCTTCGCGGACATATGAACGGGCCAGTGAGAACATGGGTTTCATGAAAGAACCGGAATGATAGACAAACTGCTGCAGCTGTTCTGCATAGGCACCCAGGTCTTCAATGGGGCGGGTGGCCACACCGTCTTCCATTGCCGCCTTGGCAACGGCGGGGGCAATCCTGACAATCAAGCGAGGATCAAAGGGTTTGGGAATGAGATAGCCAGGCCCAAAATCAAGCTGGTTGCCACCGTAAGCAGTTGCCACAATATCGTTTGGCTCTTCTTGGGCCAATTTGCAAATGGCGTATACCGCCGCTTTTTCCATACCTCGGGTAATCGTTGTCGCACCTACGTCCAGCGCACCCCTGAAAATATAAGGGAAGCAAAGCACGTTATTGACCTGGTTGGGATAATCGGAGCGGCCGGTGGCCATCACGATATCATCACGCACGGCATGCGCATCCGCAGGCAGGATTTCAGGACTTGGGTTGGCCAGCGCCAGGATCAGCGGGTTATTGTTCATTTTCAACAGCATTTCAGGCTTAAGAACACCACCTGCCGACAGGCCCAGGAAAGCATCAGCACCTTCAATGACCTCACCCAATTTACGCAATGGGGTCTCTTGAGCGAAACGCTCTTTGGCAGGGTCCATCAATTCCTTGCGTCCCTTGTAAACCACCCCTTCAATATCTGTAACCCAGATATTTTCAACCGGCAAGCCTAGATCAACCAACAAGTCAAGGCAAGCTAGTGCAGCAGCCCCTGCTCCGGATGTAACCAGTTTAATTTTCTTGATATCCTTGCCAACCACCTTCAGGCCGTTCAGGAAGGCGGAAGCAACCGTAATCGCTGTACCGTGCTGGTCATCATGAAAAACCGGGATTTTCATGCGCTCACGCAGTTTTTTCTCTACCGTAAAGCATTCTGGCGCCTTGATGTCCTCAAGGTTGATACCACCAAAAGTGGGCTCGAGGCCGGCGATGATCTCGACCAGTTTATCGGGATCGTTCTCGTTGATTTCGATATCGAAAACATCGATACCGGCAAATTTCTTGAACAGGACGGCTTTACCTTCCATTACAGGCTTCGCAGCCAGAGGGCCGATATTGCCCAATCCCAGCACGGCCGTTCCGTTGGTAATCACACCAACCAAATTACCACGGGCAGTATATTGAATCGCATTGGCTGGATTGCTAACGATTTCATCGCACGCAGCCGCCACACCGGGCGAGTAAGCCAGCGCCAGATCGCGCTGGTTTGACAATTGTTTGGTTGGCGTTACGGAAATCTTGCCAGGACGGCCTTTTTTATGATATTCCAAAGCAGCAGCGCGTAAACTTTCATCCATTTTTGAATCCTGTACTGACTAGTGTATGAGTATTGAGCTCTCTATCATACGAAAAATACGCATGAATTGCACGATGAATCACTCAATTTGTGCGCCTGCTCCCTAAAGACGCCTTCACGGCCTTTTACGGAGCGCTCAAAGACACTCGTCCAAATAAAGAAAGAGGCCGGACGGATCAAACAATCCCTTGACCCTGCCTTCCACATGGGTAATCGAATGCACCAGGCGCTCCCTCTCCTGCTCGCTTAACACGGCCTTCCCCGGCGTTACCAACGGTGCCTGGGGCATTTTGCGAATCACCATTTCCTGGGCCCAAACCAGCGTTGCCCGGTGCCCCAAAAACAAGCGGGCCAGGTTGATATCCGCATGCAGGGCCTTGAGCGCATCCAGTCGATATGAAAAAGGCCAACACGCCAAGCCCAGGCTCCATTCAACATCGTCTTCACGCAAAAGCTCAAACAGATTGGGAATAATTCTTTGCAAGCTTGGAATGGAAAGCGGAGACTCGTCATTAACCCCAAAACCACCCAAAACAGCGGTTTTACCGTCAGCAAACATAACATGAATCCGCTCCAGCCCCGAAGTATGGGTATAACCGGGCCTGACATCATGATATTCCGGGCTTGCCAGCCAGTGCGCAAGCGTCACCTCAGCCGGTACATGCTCAAATTGACAGTACCCCATTGCCAGCAACTGGCCAGCGGTAGCTGCCGGCTGGGCCAGGCAGGCATTATCGCCCAAGGGCTCCACTTGCGACAAAGCGGGTTCAAGCCTGACACTCAGGCATGAACGGCCAATCACGTTATCCCGCACGGCAATCCCGTCCAGTACCATAGCAGCATCATATTCAGCACACAGCGCCTGTAAATGCAGTGCATCGGCAAGCCGGCTGATGGTTACCGACGCGGCACCATACCCCTCAAGCTCACCCTGATCCCGGATTTGCCCCTTGACAGAGCGGGCAACCCGTTGACAAAAATTTTGCCATGGGCTCTGGCTGACCGCTTTTTTGCCAAAACTCAAAAACGCACGACGATTCATGGTCATAATGACATTGCCACCTGAAAACAATTAAACAAACTGGCACATTTTAAGTGCTACACCACGGATGTGAATGACGGGATGCCATTCACAAACTACAATCCCTATTATATTCAGCCGAATTGCCCTGATTTCGGCTAGTGTCTGCTGTTTTATTTTTTGCCACCGAGCTTACAATGTCACGTATTGCCAACCGAATAGAAGAAGCCCTGACTTTTCAGGCTGTGGAAGTTACCAAAACAGCCCAAAAGCTGAAAGAGCAAGGACAAGATATTATCAGCCTTGGAATTGGTGAGCCCGACTTCACCGCCCCCTCCATCGTTGTGGAAACCCTTAACCATGCAGCAGAGGCCGGTTTAAGCGGTTACAGCCCGGCACTGGGCATCACTCAATTACGGGCGGAAATTGCCCATTATTACCAAAAAAAATTTAGTGCCCGCGTCAATCCCGAGCAGGTGATTATCACCTCAGGAGCCTCTGGCGCCCTGTCCCTGGCCTGCCTAAGCACACTGAACCCGGGTGATGAAATCCTGATGCCAGACCCGGCCTATCCAGCCAACAGCAACTTTATCATTTGTGCCGGCGCCAGGCCCCGCCTGATACCCTGCACGGCAGAAGAACGGTTTCAGCTTTCAGCCGAAAAAATCATTGCCAACTGGAGCAGCAAAACCCGTGGCGTCTTGATTGCCTCCCCTAGCAACCCTACCGGCACGTCCGTCGATCCTGAAGAACTGAAAAAAATATTCAAGGCGGTCAAAGCACGTAACGGCCTGGTCATCATGGATGAAATTTATCTGGGACTGAGTTATGACCGTGAGCCGATTTCGGCCCTGGCGATTGACCCGGACATTATCGTCATCAACAGTTTTTCAAAATATTTTCACATGACCGGCTGGCGTTTGGGCTGGATGATCGTTCCTGAAGACATTGTGCCCGCTGTAGAAAAGCTCGCCAGCAGTCTTTGCATTTGCCCCCCTACCCTGGCCCAGCATGCAGCCATCACCTGTTTTACCGATGAAGCCATGGCCATTTACGAAAAACGCCGGCTTGCCTTTAAAGAGCGCAGGGATTATCTGCTGCCAGAGCTTGAACGACTGAAGCTGAAAGTACCGGTCGTACCCGATGGCGCCTTCTACATTTATGCCGATATCAGCTATTATGCCAATGACAGTGAAGCATTTGCCCGGGGCTTGTTGAATGAAACCGGTGTGGTAGTCATTCCCGGCCTTGATTTCGGACCGGAACATGCCAGCCGCATGATTCGCATTTCTTATGCAACCGGCCTGGATCGACTGAAAGAAGCGATTGCCCGGATGGAGCCTTTCCTGCAAAAACTGGCGGACAGACAATCAATAGAACTGCCCCAGGTTCTTGCCTAAAGGAATCCCTGATTCAAGCGCAATGCGCTGGCGCTCAGCCTGGACCCTTGCGGCATAACCACTGCCGCCATTAGGGCCTGTTGCCCCAACGTAGCAGGCCAGTCCGCCGTCCACCGACCCCCTGCGCTTGATGCAATCACGCAATATCCGGGTACCCACGCGCACATTGGCCACCGGATTCAGGGCAGACAGCTTGCCGCCATAAAACTCATCAAATTTTTCGGCATGCACCCGGGTAAGCACTTGCATCAGCCCTTGTGCGCCCACATGACTTTCAGCGAAAGGGTTATAACGTGACTCAACCGCAATGACTCCCAACACCAGCAGGGGGTCAAGGTCTTTTTCACGGGCGTTTTCATAAACGGTAAGAATCAGCGAGCCAGTAACATTTCGGGCCACCTTGAACTTGCGGGCAATGTAATCCCTTAACAACTGCGCCTCGTGTGCGGGCACACCAGGCAGGCTGAACTGCGGCTGGTCAATCGTCAGGTTGGCAAAAAAGCCCTTTTCCGTTGCGGCTTCTTCTCCGCTCACGATCTCTGTAGAAACATCTTGCCTGGATCGCTCATATTGATCGTTCACCGCAAACAGGCTAAGAAAATCCTGCTCGGACACCATGGAGTTATCGGGTTCAAGCGCATCAAGCACCGCCAGCCTCACCTGCTGGAACCGATCCTGTGCTGCTGGCAAGATGAAGATGGCCGCTACCAGCACCATCGCCGCAATGCCAAGATACATGACCATCAAGCGAATAAAGTCATGAAAAAAAGAAACAATACCCTGACGAACCTGTCGGGCTTGCGGGCTGATATCAAACAAAGCCATCATTCATTTTCAACAAACGGACAAAGCCTGACTATAACCTGAAAACCATATACCAGGTTGCCATATACGCTTAAACGCCGGGGCTGCTTTTTAGGGAGCAACCAGGAGAGCGGGATGTCAGGCACATTAAGCTCCCTTATACAAATTAAAGCCCAATATCTTGGCTACGGCAGCAACCATTTTCTGTCCACGTACGCTATTTCCCACTTTATCCAAGGGCGGTGCAAAAGCAGCAATACCCATGACACCCGGAACCACAGCCAAAATACCACCGCCAACACCGCTTTTACCTGGTAAACCCACGGTATAAGCCCAATCACCTGAACTGTCATACAGACCTTCCATGGTCATTTCTGCCAAAATACGAGGCGTGTTTTCAGGTTTCAATACCCTTTCTTTCGTTAATGGATTAATACCACCCGAGGCCAAGGTCGCTCCCATGGTCGCCAGTTCAACAGTCGTTAATAA
Source organism: Advenella sp. RU8 (assembly GCF_048381675.1). Taxonomy (NCBI): domain Bacteria; kingdom Pseudomonadati; phylum Pseudomonadota; class Betaproteobacteria; order Burkholderiales; family Alcaligenaceae; genus Advenella; species Advenella sp. RU8. The sequence continues at coordinate 90,384 of NZ_JBLWIS010000006.1, read as the reverse complement.
AGTAGAGCATTGACGCGTATACACATCACAAGCTTCCATGGGATCACAATACATATAACCCGCTGAGTGCAATAACCATGCTATCGCACGATTGTGAGAATTAGTGCTTTGTTCCGATTCGTTTAACTCGGCAGATAATGCAATTTGTCCTGAGCCCATTTGGCGCTGCATCAACAATATGCGTTGCCAACGCTCTTCTACGGAATGGGCCTTGACCAAGCTGGTGCTCGCTATCGCGCCTGCATTCACCAACGGGGACAAAGGTTTGCCTCCATGTAAATCCAACGCCATTACGGAATTAAATGGCATACCTGTAGCTTCTGCACCTATTTTTTCTTGTACAACTTCTGATCCCCAATCCTCCAGCAATAAAGCCAAAGTACACACTTTGGAAATTGACTCAATCGCAAAACGATACTGCGCCTCACCGGCTGAAACCACATCCCCCCGAGTCGTAACTACAGCAACAGCCGCCAAATTGCCGGGGATATTCGCTAAAAAAGGAATGTAGTCGGCATTAGCACCGCCAGGTATCTGGCTAAACTGCTGATAAGCCTGCTCTACTGCTAATTTGGTTTTTTGTAAATCCAGCATAATAGCCATTTCCTTATTAATTTACCTATCTCAAACATGACTTATCAATAACAATAAGCCGGCAATCGTTTCAGGATCAATTTTTTCACCATCCAAATATCTCATTAAAACTCGCCGCCCATTTCCCACGAGCTCAGCAGTTAAAAGCGTGGCCTCTTGACTTATATTGACACATTCCCACCATCAAGCCTACCGGCTATGCTGGGGGAATCTTTGCGACCCATAGCAATCTGCATTGCTACCTTTCGCCAATACACTTACGCTGATAAGTATTGTATTGGGGGAACTCTTTATGCAGTAGCAAGTCCTGCCACATCAGCTAACGCTTGGGCGCGTATATTGTTGCTTGCATTGATATCACGGTCATGCCGGGCGTGACAGCCAGGACACGTCCAAACACGCACAGACAACGGCAAACGCTCTAGCTTATGATGACAATGTGAGCAAATTTTGCTACTGGCAAAGAACCGGTCTACCCTGAGTATGTTTTTACCGTACCACTTTGCCTTGTAAGTAAGCAAGGTGACAAACTGCCCCCAGCCTGTATCACTCATCGCTTTGGCCAGTTTACGGTTTTTTACCATGTTTTTTACACCTAAATCCTCTAAGGCATAGCTTGTCGCTTGGTTCTCACAGATAAGACTATGGGTGATTTGATGGTGTAGGTCCAGGCGCTGGTGACGTACTTTTTCGTGAATACGGGCAACGGCTAGTTTCTGTTTTTGATAGTTCTTACTGGCCTTGTGTTTGCGGGCAAAGATTTTTTGCTGTATGGCAAGGCGTTTGCCTGCTTTGGCTAAATGCGTTGGATTGTCAAATTTACTGCCGTCTGACAAGGTGAGCAGGTGACGAATGCCTAAATCAATGCCAACGGTCAAATTGGGCTCAATGGTAGTCGGTGTTGGCAATACCTCGTCGTTCTCAACCAGTACGCTTGCATAATATTTGCCCGTGGCCGTTTTGCTAATCGTAACGGTTTTGACTTTCCCCACGAATTCACGGCTAAAGACCGCTTTAATGCCCTTGAGCTTGGGTAGATGGATAACGCCTTGCACAAAGTCCAAGGTGCAATGTTGGGGGCATTGGTAGCTACGCTGTGGAATTTTCCTGGATTTGAAACGTGGAAACTGGGCACTTCCTTTGAAAAAGCCAGTAAAAGCGGTATAGACGTTTAATAAGGCGTTCAGTAACGACTGGCTATTCACTTCATTCAACCAGGCGTATTTAGCTTTTTTCTTTTTCTTGACGAGCTGACTTTGGATTTGGGTGCGTGTTAACGATTTTTTGAACATCGCATAATAGCGTTTTTGCAATGCCAGCGACCAATTGAACACAAAACGACTACAGCCAAAATGCTTTTCAATCAACAAGGCTTGTTCCCGGTTTGGATAAATCCTGTATTTATAGGCTTTTAGCATCGCTTGTCAGGCTAGTGAAATATAGGTATAAACTAGCATTATTTATACTTGGTGTCAATGATGAATAATCAGATAAAATCACATTACCACTGTGTTTATAAACTTACTTACCATTTAGTGTTAGTCACTAAATACCGCAGAAAGTGCTTTACGGACGATATGCTTGACAGGCTCAAAATTATGATTACCAACCTTTGCCAAAAATGGGAAGTTCAGTTGCTGGCGTTCAATGGCGAAGCCGATCATGTTCATTTACTGCTTGATATGCACCCTAATATCATGCCAAGCAAGTTTATCAATAATCTGAAAACGGTCACCAGCCGTTTAATGAGAAAGGAATTTGCAACGCATTTAGCCCAGTTTTACTGGAAACCTGTACTGTGGACCAGGGCATATTGTTTACTGACGACGGGTGGTGCCACTATTGACACGATTAGGCAGTATATCGAAAAACAGGAACGCCCTGATAGGACGTGAGTGCTTACATCTCCACCTAAATCAGAGATGATAGGTGGAGAATTACGCACGTTTAGTTCAACAGTAATAAATAAGATGCGGCATGCGCCAATGGCCACCGGATACCCTATAATGAATCTTCTTTATCAAACTTCTGATAGGTCGAATAAATTGAAATACCGTGACCTGCGTGACTTCCTCAGTCAGCTCGAAAAACTGAATAACCTGAAAGCCATTCAAATACCGGTTTCCACCCATCTTGAAATGACGGAAATCAGCGATCGCGTATTGCGCAAGGAAGGGCCCGCCCTGCTTTTTGAAAAAACCATGCACAATGGCCAGCTTTCTGACATACCGGTTCTTGCCAACCTGTTTGGCACCCCCCAGCGGGTTGCATGGGGCATGGGAGCCGAAAGCACCAGCGCCCTTAAGGAAATTGGCGAATTGCTGGCTACCCTGCGTGAGCCTGAAGCCCCCAAAAGCCTGAGAGACGCTTTTGGCAAAGTCTCCATGCTTAAATCGGCCCTGTGGGACATGGCGCCCAAAATGCATCGCCACGCCCCCTGCCAGGAAATTATTTTTGAAGGCGATGACGTTGACCTTAACCGCCTGCCAATCCAAAAATGCTGGCCGGGCGATGTGGCGCCCCTGATTACCTGGGGCCTGGTCATTACCAAAGGCCCACTTGCCAAGCGCCAAAACCTTGGCATTTACCGCCAGCAATTGATTGGCCGCAATAAATTAATCATGCGCTGGCTGTCACATCGTGGCGGTGCCCTTGATTTCCGTGATTTCGCGCTAGCTAACCCGGGCAAGCCGTTTCCCATCGCCGTTGCGCTGGGGGCAGACCCGGCCACCATCCTGGGTGCCGTGACGCCTGTTCCCGACAGCCTGTCGGAATACCAGTTTGCCGGCCTGCTACGCGGCTCGCGCACAGAGCTGGTCAAGGCGATTGGCAGTGATTTATCCATTCCCGCTTCGGCAGAAATCGTCCTTGAAGGGCATATCCTGCCATCATCCGATCCACGGGCCCTGGCACCCGCGGTCCCCGAAGGCATGACGCCACCCAAACAATCCGCTTACGAAATGGCACTGGAAGGCCCTTATGGCGACCATACCGGCTATTACAACGAGCAGGACTGGTTCCCGGTATTTACGGTTGAGCGCATTACCATGCGCAAAAACCCCATCTACCATTCAACCTACACCGGCAAACCACCCGATGAGCCTGCTGTACTGGGGGTTGCCCTTAACGAGGTGTTCGTTCCCCTGCTACGCAAGCAATTACCTGAAATCGTCGACTTCTACCTGCCACCGGAAGGTTGCAGCTACCGGCTGGCGGTGGTTTCCATCCGCAAACAGTATGCAGGCCATGCCAAACGCGTCATGTTTGGTGTCTGGAGCATTCTGCGCCAGTTCATGTATACCAAATTCATTATTGTGGTTGATGACGATGTAGACACCCGAGACTGGAAAGAAGTCGTCTGGGCCATGACAACCCGGATGGACCCGGTACGCGACACGCTACTGGTGGAAAACACCCCCATTGATTACCTGGACTTTGCCTCTCCGGTTTCTGGCTTGGGCGGCAAAATGGGGCTGGATGCCACCAATAAATGGCCAGGCGAAACCCAACGGGAATGGGGCACCCCCATCCAGCGGGATCCTGATGTCAAAACCCGGGTGGATTCTCTATGGAAGGATCTGGGTTTGTAGCCACCGGCTGGCGGGAAGGCGACTTGCTTTCCCGACTCTGGAATTTATGGTACACAAACCAGGAAACCGCCGCCAGCACCACCGGCTTAAGCACTTTTGAACGGGTTTTGCTGGAGCGCAGCAAAAACCGGCCAACCAGCAGGCTAAGACGTGGGTTCTTTTCCAGGTAAGCAAACAAGGTTGAAGGAATGCCAGTCATGCGGGATAAGCCCAGGCTGCCGCTTTGCCACAATTGCTGCCTCAGCGCACGCGGAGAAGCCGAGAGGCTCAGTTTCCTGAAGCTCAGGCTGGCAATTTCCCGCTCGACGTCTATCCGGGCAACCAGCAACTGTTTGTGCAACTCCCGTTCTTTTCGGTTCATGGGCGCTCCTCTGTGGCTGCTGCCGTGTTGCCCCGCAGACACTGCGCATCATCTTGCAAGGCCTTGACCGTTGCAGAAAACGGCAGATTTTTCCTGATGAGACAGGAACGGACATAGAAAAAGCAGGCCAGTGCAGCCAGGGTATGAAACAACACCAGCCCCAGCAACACGACAAAACGGTATTCGGTACCCCAAAAATACAGGCCAACCAATACAGTTGCGCTCATGAGGGCCAAGATGAAAAAAACGAAACCAAACATGCTCAACCACAGCATGCCCAGCATACGCTCTTTTTCTTCGGCCACTTCAAGCCCAAACAACTCCATGCGGGTGGCAGCGATTTTAAACAGGCTGCCAACCGCATTTTTCAGATCATGCCTGACGGTCATAAAGGCGATACCCTTTAATAATGCTTAACGACGACCAATGATAACACCCAACAACAAGCCGGCCAGACCCACCATGCCAATTGAGCGCCATGGATTTTCATGTACGTACTCATCGGTCACCCGCACGGCTTCCTTGCTTTGGACAATCGCTTTTTCCTGGGTTTCCTTGAAGCTGTCAGTCGCCCGGTGAATGGCATTCATCGCCCTTGCCCTTAATTCATGCGCTTTTTCTTCACCGGCACCTGCGGCCTCTTTCAACAACGATTCAGCATCTTCAATACTTTTGCGCAGGCTTTCCAGCAACTGCTCTTCGGTTTGCTCCAGACTTTTTCGTACGGCCATTTGCTTTCTCCAAAAAGTTAAGGGGTTCGAAACATCATATATGATTTTTGGGAATCACCCTAGATAAAACACTTAAAAAAAGTGTCAACTTATTGTTTCATGTATAACAACAAGGCAACAGGCGAATCGCCCCAATATAAAAACTGCCTGGTGGATGACACCTTAATCTTTCTGCCGGGTGCCAAAAATCCGGTCACCGGCATCACCCAAACCGGGAATGATATAGCCATTTTCGTTCAAACCCTCATCAACTGAAGCCGTATAAATATCCACATCAGGATGAAGGCTAAGCACTTTTTCAATGCCCACCGGTGCCGCCACCAGAACCAGAGCGCGGATCTCGCGGCAACCAGCCGCCTTCAGCATGTCAATGGTTGCCACCATGGAACCGCCGGTAGCCAGCATCGGATCGATAATCAGGGCAATCCGCTGGTCCAGGTCACCCACCAGTTTTTTCAGATAAGTGCCGGCCTCAAGGGTTTCTTCATTGCGGGCAATGCCTACTGCGCTGACCTTGGCACCCGGGATCAAAGAAAGAACGCCTTCCAGCATGCCAATACCGGCACGCAAGATAGGCACCACCGTCACTTTCTTGCCGGCAATCTTTTCCACCACCACATTTCCGCACCACCCCTTGATGGTCGTATTTTCAAGCGGAAAGTCTTTAGTGGCCTCGTAAGTAAGCAATGCCGAAATTTCCTGGGCCAGTTCGCGAAAACTTTTGGTACTCAGATCTGCACTGCGCATGATGCCCAGTTTATGTCTGATAAGGGGGTGCCGGATCTCGTGGATGGCCATAATTTCTCCGATGGATTCACAAATCAATATATTCGGTCTGCCAGCCTTGGAAAGGGGCATAACTTTCCCGATCCATTCATTTCAATGGCGTAGGGTTAAACTCGCTTTATAATAACCCCTTCCGCGGCGATGACCATGCCGAATGATAATACGCCCTCCGATATTTTTCCATTTACCTTTGCTGTTTTCATGTATCAGATCAATAATACGCTAACTGTTGCCGACTTCAATTATGAGTTGCCACAAGCGCTTATCGCCCAAACACCTCCTGCCTCTCGCGGACAAAGCCGCCTGTTGCATATCGACCCGCAAGACCAGCTGCACGACCTTGCCTTTCCCGATATCGTGAAACTGCTCAAACCCAACGACCTGCTTGTCTTTAACAATACAAAGGTCATCAAGGCACGCCTGCACGGTCAAAAACAAAGTGGCGGAAAAATCGAAGCCCTGATCGAGCGCATTATCGAACCTACCCGCACCCTGGCACACATCAAGTCCAGCAAATCACCCAAGCCAGGCACCAGGCTGGTTTTTGAAAACGCCTTTGAAGCGGAAGTGCTTGGCCGCGAAGGTGAATTGTTTGACCTTCGCTTTCCTGGCAATGTGCTGGACCTGCTGGATCAATACGGTGCAACACCTTTGCCACCGTATATCCAGCACGACGCCGATTCATCCGATGAACAGCGCTATCAAACCGTCTACGCCCAGGAACCCGGTGCGGTAGCCGCACCGACTGCCGGCCTGCATTTTGACGATGCCCTGTTACAGGAACTAAAAGCCGCCGGTATTGCCTGTGCCTTTGTCACCTTGCATGTGGGTGCAGGCACCTTTCAGCCGGTACGGGTTGAACAGCTAAAAGACCATATCATGCATGCCGAGTGGTATACCGTTGGACAGGAAACCGTGGATGCCATTTTACAAGCCCGGGCCAACGGTGGACGCGTGATTGCCGTAGGCACGACCAGCGTGCGTGCGCTGGAATCGGCAGCCCATCAAGGTGGCCTGGCCGGGCCAAAATGTCCGCTTGCCCACTCGGCCGATACCCGCCTGTTCATTACCCCAGGCTACGAGTTCCAGGTCATTGACGGGCTCCTTACCAATTTTCACCTGCCCCAATCCACCCTGCTCATGCTGGTTTCTGCCCTCTGTGGGCTTGACACCATGCGCCATGCCTATCAACATGCCATCCAGCAACAATACCGTTTTTTCAGCTATGGTGACGCCATGTTCATCTCGCCACGCGCCTAAACCAAACGCAGCCCATCTGCCCCGATCAAAATTATTTATATAGAAAAGATATGTCAGGACTCAAGTTTGAACTGTTAAAAACCGAAGGTAAGGCCCGACGCGCCAGCATTACCCTGAACCATGGCACCGTGCAAACGCCAATGTTCATGCCGGTAGGCACCTATGGCAGTGTCAAGGCCATGTTGCCGCACGAGCTCGAAGAAATCGGCTCCCAGGTTATTCTGGGCAACACTTTCCACCTTTGGCTACGTCCGGGTACCGAGGTGATTGAAAAACACGGCGGGTTGCATCAATTCATGCAATGGAACAAGCCCATCCTGACCGATTCCGGTGGCTTTCAGGTCTTCAGCCTCAGTGACCTGCGCAGCAAAATAACCGAAGAAGGCGTAAAGTTCTCTTCACCCATTGATGGCGCCAAGCTGCTGCTGACACCCGAAGAGTCCATGCGCATCCAGCGCTCCCTGAATTCCGATATCGTCATGGTATTTGATGAATGCACGCCCTACATGATTGATGGCCGGCCGGCCACGCAAGAAGAGGCGGCCCGTTCCATGCGCATGTCGCTACGCTGGGCCAAACGCTCCAAGGACGCCTTTAACAAACTGGAAAACCCCAACGCCCTGTTTGGCATTGTCCAGGGGGGCATGTATGAGTCCCTGCGCGATGAGTCCCTCGCCGGGCTGACCGATATCGGATTCCATGGCTATGCCATCGGCGGCCTGTCAGTGGGTGAGCCCAAAGAAGACATGTTGCGTATTTTGCAGCACATCACGCATCAACTGCCTGAAAATGCCCCCCGTTACTTGATGGGCGTGGGCACCCCCGAAGACCTGGTTGATGGTGTCTCCAACGGCGTTGACATGTTTGACTGCGTCATGCCTTCACGCAATGCCCGCAATGGCTGGCTGTTTACCCGCTTTGGCGACATCAAGATCCGTAACGCCCGTTACAAGGATGATACCCGTCCACTGGATCCGAGCTGCCACTGCCATACCTGCAGCCATTTTTCCCGCGCCTACTTGCATCACCTGCAAAAAGCCAATGAAATTACCGGTGCCCGCCTGAACACCCTTCACAATCTGCATTACTATCTGAACCTGATGAAAGAAATGCGCACGGCACTGGAAAACGGCACGTTTGCACAATGGAAAGAACAATTCGCAAAAGATCGCGCAAGAGGCATCGAATAATCAAGTTCCGCTACAATATCCCGTTAATATAATTATTTTTTTGGAGTTACCCCATGCTGGCAACAGATTTATCACAACTTATTATCGCTCAAGCCGCCCCCGAGGGTGCCGCAGGTGGATTGGCAAGCTTTTTACCAATCATCCTCATGTTTGTGGTGCTTTATTTCATGATGATCCGCCCACAAATGAAACGCCAGAAAGAACATAAAGCCATGGTCGAAGCACTGGCCAAAGGTGATGAAGTGATTACTTCAGGTGGCCTGCTGGGTAAAGTCAGCAAGGTAACCGACAACTACATTACCATTGAAGTGGCTGAACTGGCCGAAAAACCCGTTGAAGTCCTGCTGCAGCGCGGAGCCGTTACCAATATTCTGCCCAAAGGCACCATCAAATCCCTATAAGGCTGCCCTGCCCTTAATTTTTTAAGGGCTTTCTTTTTTTAATCAACATATTTATACGGCTACGGCATGAACCGCTATCCTCTCTGGAAATACCTAATGGTACTGGTTGCATTGGTAATCGGTATTATTTACACCATCCCGAACTTTTTCGGGGAATCGCCTGCTGTCCAGGTTTCTAGCGCAAACGTTACACTCAAGGTCGATCAACAACTGTTAAGCCGCGTTGACAATATCCTTAAACAGAATAACCTTCCTTACACGGGCTCCTATTTTCAGCAAAATGGTCCGGTGGGCACCATCCGCATCCGCTTTGATTCCACCGACAACCAACTCAAGGCCAAAGACATTCTTGAGCGCAGCCTGAATACCAATACACAAGAGCCCGATTATACGGTTGCCCTGAACCTGCTGTCCGGATCGCCCGACTGGCTGACCAACCTTGGCGCAAACCCCATGTACCTGGGCCTTGACTTGCGTGGCGGCGTCCACTTCCTGCTGCAGGTTGACATGAAAGGCGCCCTGGAATCGCGCTACGACACCCTGACCACCGACATCCGCAGCATTCTGCGCGATCAGAAAATAGAGGTTGAATCCGTCAACAAGGTAGGCGCCAGCATTGTATCCACTTTTGCCTCCGAGAACGACCGCAACAAAGCCGTCGGTGCGTTCCGCAACCGCATCAATGAACTGACCTTTACCGAATCTGTCGACAATGGCAAATTCATCCTGACCGGACAAATCAGCCCAAGCGAAATCGCCCGGGTAGAGCAAACCGCCCTCAAACAAAACATTCTTACCCTGCATAACCGCATCAATGAATTGGGCGTTGCCGAACCGGTGATTCAGCAACAGGGCAACGACCGTATTGTTGTCCAGTTGCCCGGCATCCAGGATGTGGCCAAAGCCAAGGAAATTCTTGGCCGTACCGCCACCCTGCAATTGCGCATGGTCGATGACTCCCCCGCAGCCATGTCTGCCCTGGCCAGTGGCACGGTGCCATTCGGACTGGAGTCTTTCAAGGACAGTGATGGCCGTCCCATTCTGGTGCGCCGCCAGGTCCTGCTGACTGGTGAAAACCTGGAAAACGCCCAGGCCGGCCGTAACCAGCAAACCCAGGAACCTACCGTCAATCTGACCCTGGACAACAAGGGAGCCCGCATTTTCCGCGATACCACCCGCGATAACATTGGCAAACGGCTGGCGATTATCCTGTTTGAAAACAACCGTGGACAAGTCGTGACCGCACCGGTTATTCGCAGTGAAATCCCCAACGGACAAGTTGAAATTTCAGGCAGCATGACGGCCCAGCAGGCGGCCGACGTATCCCTGTTGCTGCGTGCCGGTTCATTGGCCGCGCCCATGAGCATTATCGAGGAGCGCACGATTGGCCCAAGCCTGGGTGCGGAAAACATCAAGAAAGGGTTTGATTCCACCCTGTACGGCTTCATCATGATTGCCGTATTCATGATTATTTACTACCACCTGTTTGGCATTTTCTCCTCCCTGGGTCTGATCTTCAACGTATTGCTGCTGCTGGCACTGCTCTCCATGCTGCAGGCCACGCTTACCCTGCCAGGTATTGCTGCGCTGGCCCTGACCCTGGGCATGGCGATTGACGCGAACGTGCTGATCAATGAACGGATCCGCGAAGAACTGCGAAACGGTGCTTCACCTCAACAGGCGATCAACATCGGCTTTGACAAGGCATGGGGGACCATTCTTGACTCAAACCTGACCTCCCTGATTGTTGGTCTGGCATTGCTGGCCTTTGGTAGTGGCCCCATCCGTGGCTTTGCCGTGGTGCATACCCTTGGCATCCTGACCTCCATGTTCTCTTCCGTCGTGGGTGTCCGGGCACTGGTCAACCTTTGGTATGGCAGCCGTAAAAAGCTCAAGACCCTGGCCATCGGTACTGTCTGGAAACCGGATGCAGAGAAATAAATGCATTCACCCGCAAGCAAGGCTTAACACGTAAACAATGTTCCTGAACCCGAGCGGTTCAGGAGCCGGGAATTAAAATGGAATTATTCAGAATCCGTAAAACCATACCGTTCATGAAGTACGCCCTGATCCTTAACGTGATCAGTGCCATTACTTTCGCACTGGCGGTATTTTTCATCGTTACCCGCGGTTTTCACCTGTCGATCGAATTTACCGGCGGGACCGTCATGGAAGTCAATTACCAGCAACCTGCCGAACTGGACTCGATCCGCCAATCGGTCGCGTCCCTGGGCTATACCGACTTCCAGGTACAAAACTTTGGCACGTCACAAGACGTCATGATCCGCCTTCCCATTCAGGAAGGGGTCACCTCAGCCGCGCAAAGTGAAAAAGTCATGCAAGCCCTGCAACAGGTTGACCCCGGCGTCGAACTGCGCCGGGTTGAGTTCGTCGGACCACAGGTGGGTAGTGAATTGTTCAGCAATGGCCTGAAGGCGTTTTTCTTTGTGGTCCTGGGTATTATTGTGTACCTGGGTTTCCGCTTTGAATGGAAATTCGCCATCGCCGGCATGATTGCCAACCTGCACGACGTGGTGATCATCCTGGGCTTTTTTGCCTTTTTCCAATGGGAGTTCTCTTTACCCGTACTGGCTGGCGTGCTGGCGGTACTGGGCTATTCGGTCAACGAATCGGTGGTTATCATGGACCGGATTCGTGAAAACTTCCGCAAACAGCGCAAAACAAGTGTTCGTGAAGTCATTGACAGCTCCATTACCCAAACCATCTCCCGGACCATTATTACCCATGGTTCTACCCAGATGATGGTGCTGGCCATGTTCTTTTTTGGCGGCCCCACCCTGCATTACTTCTCGCTGGCCCTAACCATTGGTATTTGGTTTGGTATTTATTCCTCAGTCTTTGTGGCCGCTTCCATTGCCATGTGGCTGGGCGTCAAACGGGAAGACATGGTAAAAGCACCCAAAAAAGAAGACCCGGCTGCCGAAATCATCGAAGGCTAAGCCCAGGCTTCATTAAGTTGCCCTTCAATAAAAGGGTTAGTTAAAGACTTAGCCGTTAAATTGCCCCCAACAACCGCCTATCACCGGTTTCTTGGGGGCAATTTAATTAACGCTCATTTTTCAATGCAAAAACAAACAGATAGAAAAAAGAGCGACAATAAGAGTACAATCTGCTTTTCCTTTTTTTGCCCCCGGGCTCAAACCCGCACCGGTATCCAACTATGCAAGAAACCAATATCAAACGCGCCGGCCTTAACCCCGAAACGGTTAAGCCTGTTGAATCCCCCCTGTCTTCCCTGGCCGCCCCCGATGGCAGCATCCGCAAGCTTTACATCAAGACTTTCGGCTGCCAGATGAATGAATATGACTCAGATAAAATGGCCGATGTCCTGCGTGAAAACCAGGGCCTGGAATTGACCAACGATCCGGAAGATGCCGACGTCATCCTGTTCAACACCTGTTCAATCCGTGAAAAAGCCCAGGAAAAAGTTTTTTCCGACCTGGGACGCGCCAACCAGCTCAAACAGAAAAAACCCAATCTGGTGATTGGTGTAGGCGGTTGCGTCGCCAGCCAGGAAGGCGCTACCATCATTCGCCGTGCCCCTTATGTAGACGTCGTGTTCGGTCCCCAGACCCTGCACCGCCTGCCAGACCTGATCAACAAGCGCCAAGAAACCGGCCGTTCGCAGGTAGATATCAGCTTTCCCGAAATTGAAAAATTCGACGCCCTGCCACCGGCTCGCGTTGATGGCCCGTCGGCATTTGTTTCCATTATGGAAGGCTGTAGCAAATACTGCAGTTTTTGCGTGGTTCCCTATACCCGTGGCGAAGAAATTTCCCGTCCGTTTGAAGACGTCCTGCAGGAAGTGGCCGACCTGGCAGACCAAGGGGTGAAAGAAGTCAACCTGCTGGGCCAGAACGTCAATGCCTACCGTGGCACCATGGGAGACAGCGGTGAAATCGCCGACTTCGCCATGCTGCTTGAATATGTCCATGAGATTCCGGGCATTGAACGCATCCGCTATACCACCTCCCATCCCAAGGAAATGACCAACCGCTTAATTGAAGCGCACGGTGCCCTGCCCAAGCTGGTGCCTTTCCTGCACCTGCCCATCCAGACCGGCAGCGACCGTATCCTGGCCGCCATGAAAAGGGGTTATACCGGCCTTGAGTTCAAGGCGATTGCCCGCAAACTGTATGCGGCACGCCCTGGCCTGACGCTGTCTTCCGACTTCATCGTGGGTTTTCCCGGTGAAACCGATGCCGACTTTGAAACCACCCTGAAACTGATTGAAGACGTCAATTTTGACACTTCATTTTCTTTCATCTACTCACGTCGCCCCGGCACCCCGGCTGCCGACCTGCATGATGACACCCCCTACGAGGTCAAACTCAAGCGCCTGCAACGCCTGCAGGCGCAAATCAACAAACAGGCCAAGGCCATCAGCCATGGCATGCTCAACACGATTCAGCCGGTCCTGGTTGAAGGCGAATCCCGCCGCGACAAAGACGAGCTGACCGGACGTACCGAAAACAACCGGATCGTCAATTTTTCCGCACCCAAACGCCTCATTGGCCAAATCGTCAATGTACGCATCACCGATGTCTACACCAACTCACTGCGTGGCGAGGTGGTAACCAGCGAGCAGGTTAGCTAATGGCTGTCAAACGCAACCAACCGGTCATCATCACCCTTGATGGTGACAATATGCAATTGGCCAACCTGTGCGGCCCCCTTGATGAAAACCTGCGGCAAATCGCCCAGGCTTGGGGGGTCAAGCTGGGACGTAACGGCAATCGCATCACGCTAGAGGGTGAACAGGCCCTGAAAGCGGGCAACAGCATCGAGATTTTTCATCGGCGAGCCCGCCATAAAGACCTGACGATTGATGACATCCAGCTGGGCCTGGTAGAGCAGAAAGCGTCTCCCCACAAAGGAGTGCCTGCTGCAAGCCGGCCCGAAGAACCGGATGACCTGCCGCCACTGGATGATGAAAGCGAAACCATTATCCTGCGTACACGGCGCAGCGACTTGCGTCCCAGGACGCCCAGCCAGCGCCAATACCTGAATAATGTCCTGCGCAATGACATTACCTTTGGCACCGGGCCGGCCGGTACCGGCAAAACCTGGCTGGCAGTCGCCTGTGCGATTGATGCGCTGGAGCGTGAAAACGTACAGCGCATCATCCTGACCCGACCGGCGGTCGAGGCCGGTGAGCGCTTAGGGTTTCTGCCCGGTGACCTGGCACAGAAAGTAGACCCATACCTGCGCCCCTTGTATGACGCGCTTTACGACCTGATGGGTTTTGAAAAAGTACAGCGCCTGTTCGAAAAACAAACCATCGAAATTGCGCCTTTGGCCTACATGCGTGGACGCACGCTTAACCATGCCTTTGTCATCCTTGACGAAGCCCAGAATACCACACCGGAACAAATGAAAATGTTCCTGACCCGCATCGGATTTGGCAGCAAGGCTATTATTACCGGAGACCCATCACAAGTGGACCTTCCCAAAGGACAAAAAAGCGGCCTGTCCCATGCCATGCAGGTATTGCAATCGGTCGAAGGCATTGCTTTTTCACGCTTTTCCAGCAAAGACGTGGTCCGTCACCCGCTGGTCGCACGCATCATTGATGCCTACGATGAATCGGAAGCGGCGACCAGTCCAACCTCTTCCCAACCCCATTATCGTTAATCATCATGCCAGAACCCGTACTTAGCTTTACCGTTCAATATGCCGTCGAAGCGCCAGAGCTGTCCCGCCAGCAGCTGCGCGCCTGGGCCCTGAAAGCGGTTCAGGCCGCATGGGCGGACGACCCCGAAGCATTCCAGCGTGCCGAACTGAACCTGCGCCTGGTAGACACCGAAGAAGGCCGGGCACTGAATGCCAGCTACCGCGACAAAGATTACGCTACCAATGTACTGACCTTTGAATATGGCGTCGATCCGGAAGGGACCGCCCACGGCGATATCATCCTGTGCCTTGATGTCCTCAAAAAAGAAGCGACCGAACAGGGCAAACCCTTCAAAAACCATGCCGCCCACCTGGTTGTTCACGGTACCCTTCATGCACTTGGCTACGACCATATCGATAACGAAGAAGCCGAACACATGGAAAACCTGGAAATTGCCATCCTGGCACGTTTACATATCGAAAACCCTTACCTGGAACGCGGATGAGGGGCAAAAAATAAACACGGTTAAAGGGGACTTCAGGCATTTTCAATGAACAAGCCGAAAATTCATCAAAAAACAATAATTTTGAGTTATGCTTGAATTCCCATTAACTAGACGTCCAGAGATGTCAACAGACCCATACCCTTCCAGCGAGGCTGACCCGGAATTAAAGTCAGCCAAGAAATCAGCCACACGCTCTTTATTGCAGCGTTTTAAAACCCTTATTGGCCAAAGCGAGCCCGAAGATCGTGAGGACATTCAGGAAATCCTGTGCGCCGCGCATGACAAGGAAATCCTTGATGATGACTCCTACACGATGATCCTCGGCTCCATTTCAGTGACCGAAAAAAATGTCAGCGACATCATGGTGTCCCGCTCGCGCATGGACATCCTTGATGCATCACAATCCCTGCAGGAACTCCTGCCCACCATTATCGAGACGGCACACTCCCGTTTTCCTGTTTATGAAAATGAGCGTGACAATATTATCGGTATCCTGCTGGCCAAGGATTTACTGCGTTTTTTCAATGAACCCAACCTTAAAATCCGCAACCTGATCAGGCCCGCCTATTTTGTACCTGAAACGAAAAAACTCAACCAGCTGTTGCGCGACTTCAAGGAAAACCGCAATCACCTGGCCATCGCCATCGATGAATACGGCAGCATAACCGGCCTTATCACCATGGAAGATATCCTTGAGCAAATCGTTGGCGATATTGAAGACGAATACGATGAAGAAGCCGAACAGACCATTTTCCCCGAATCGGAAAATGCCTGGCGAGTCATGGCCATTACCGAAATCAGCGACTTCAATGAAACCATCAACAGCAATATTCCCGAAGATGAATATGACACCATCGGTGGCTGGCTAGCGGCTGAACTGGACCATATCCCCCAACGTGGAGACACGCATGACTACGAAAACCTAAGGTTCCGGGTCTTGCGCGCCGATGCACGAAGGGCCTTATGGCTGCATGTCAAACGTTCAACCCCCTCCACGGTTCCCAACAAAGACAATTAAACCATGATGCACCGGCTTTTATTGCTTGCAGCGGGCGTCTTGCACGCCCTGAGTTTTTCCGCTTCCCCGCTTCCTGCATGGAGCCTGTCATCAACCCAAATCATTACCTTGGCCATACTGGCCTGGTATGTACTTAAGGCCAATAGCATTCGCCAGGCAGCCTGGTCTGCCGCCTGGTTCAGCATCAGCAATTTTTGCACGGGCATTTACTGGCTGTTTATCAGCATGAATACCTACGGGGCACTGGCCGCACCGTTAGCGGCCACCGCGGTCTTCCTGCTGTCAGCCTATTTAAGTCTTTATCCCGTCCTTGCTGCGGGTATAACGCGCTATCTGTCACGCAATCATATAGTCAGCTTTGTACTTGTCTGGGCTGGCAGCATGGCGCTGTCAGAATGGTTGCGCAGCTTCATATTTACCGGTTTCCCCTGGAACAGCACGGGTTATGCCCACACCGATAGCGTCCTGTCCGGCTGGGCGCCCGTCTTGGGCGCTTACGGGGTGGGTTTCATGGCAGCACTGGTGTCCGCACTATTGGTGGCGTGCCTTGCTTTCCTGCAAAAAGCACAACCCAAAAAATCCATCTTCTGCCTGGCATCCATTGCGGGCGTATTCATCATCAGTTTAGGCTTGAAACAAATTGCCTGGCATCAGCCGCATGGCAACCCCATTTCCATCCGGCTGGTCCAGGGCAATATTTCACAAGACCGCAAGTTTCATCCTGACACCATGATGGAAAGCATGAATGAAAACTTTGATCTCGCCCTGCTTGAGCCCGCTGATCCCGAAGCCCCTCCAAAAGTCATCATTTTCCCGGAAACCATTATTCCAGGCTTCCAGAACAGGATGAGCCCACATTTCTGGCAATCGGTCGCCCAACTGGCCGAACACACGCAAAGTGTTTTTTTCATGGGCGTTCCCCTGCATACCCTGGATCATCGTGGCGAGCGTGTCACCAATAGCGTGATCGCCCTTGATGGCAATACCAGTGTTGAAGCCCTGATGTCCGGCCTGGGGCTGCCGGTTTATGACAAACAGCATCTGGTTCCCTTTGGCGAATTCATTCCCTACGGCTTTCGCTGGTTTGTTCACGCCATTGGCATACCGCTTGGCGACTTTGACCGAGGTACCTCTACCCAGCGTAACTTCGTGGTCCAGGACCAGGTTTTTGCACCTAATATCTGCTATGAGGACGTGTTTGGCGAAGAGCTGCTGCCCGCCCTGTTTGCCCGCCCCGATGGTTCTCCGGGTGCCAGCATCCTGTTTAATGTCAGCAACCTGGCCTGGTTTGGCAATACCTTCGCCCTGGGCCAACACTTGCAAATAGCCCGCATGCGCAGCATGGAAACTGCACGCCCAATGGTACGTGCCACCAACACCGGAACAACCGCAGCCATAGATGCCAGTGGAAACCTGATTGCGGCCCTGCCCACCACCATTCCTGGCGTATTAGATGTACAGGTACAGGGCACCCAAGGTTACACCCTTTACGCGCGTGCCGGAAACAGCCTGGTGCTTGTGCTGTCCCTGCTTTGCATTGGCCTGGGCGTCTTTTTCAGAAAAAAACCTTAAACGCCATTATTTATTCAAATAAGATTTTTCTTTTTTTCAATAAAAAAATTTTCAAACAAGCTCAAACAACATTTTATTGGCAAAAAAACATCACTTTTAGTATCAATAAACTGAAATGTGGCTTTTTTGTACATAGACCACAAAAAAGATTTGCACAAAAGCCCGGACTCATGCATAATTCTAATTCTTCGCTAGTCACTCATTTGGGGGTATAGCTCAGCTGGGAGAGCGCTTGCATGGCATGCAAGAGGTCAGCGGTTCGATCCCGCTTATCTCCACCAACTTTCCTTGGAAAGGTTTAGCGAAGTAAGTTGTAAAGTAGTAAGTGTTACACAAAGTCCTGTCCCCTTCGTCTAGAGGCCTAGGACACCACCCTTTCACGGTGGGTACAGGGGTTCGAATCCCCTAGGGGACGCCAAACTTTTTAAGTTTGATGTTTGACTTTAGCATATCGCTGCGGAGCGGTAGTTCAGTTGGTTAGAATACCGGCCTGTCACGCCGGGGGTCGCGGGTTCGAGTCCCGTCCGCTCCGCCAAAAGTTTCAAAAGCCCTGACTATTTATCAGGGCCTTTTTAATGCTACACCATACGTAGTATTAATTTTGTTAGACCAAGTCCTGTCCCCTTCGTCTAGAGGCCTAGGACACCACCCTTTCACGGTGGGTACAGGGGTTCGAATCCCCTAGGGGACGCCAAACTTTTTAAGTTTGATGTTTGACTTTATCATACCGCTGCGGAGCGGTAGTTCAGTTGGTTAGAATACCGGCCTGTCACGCCGGGGGTCGCGGGTTCGAGTCCCGTCCGCTCCGCCACTTCATTTATATCCCCCTCTGTTTTATTTCAAATTTATAACCACCACATTCGTGCCCTGTGCATGAGTAATGCTGTTCGACTATTACTATTCATTGTCGGATATACCCAAGACCTCACCAAGTTCCCACAGAGCCCAGGCCCGCTTCACTATCCCCCAATCCATTCCCGTCAACGCTACTCAAGAGCATTGATCTGGAACACCATCTTATCCCGCAAGCTCCGGCCATACAAACAGTCCACGACCAACACAGACAAAATAAAACCAGCGCACCAACAATGAAACGGGATCTTCTTGCTTCCTTCATAACAATAACGTATATGCAAATTACTACTTATTCTTTTTCATACATAACAGCGCTCATTATACTTATAGGTAATATAAACCCATTTATTTAAAGTTTAAAATAATGAGCCGCTTAACTATTCACACACTTGAAACCGTGCCTGCCGAAGCCAGCGAACGCCTGAACAACGTCAAGAAAAACAATGGCTTTATCCCTAACCTGATCGGCGTACTGGCTAATGCCCCTACCGCACTGGAAACTTATCAGGTCGTGGGTGGCATCAATGCCCGCAATGGCTTAACCGACGCCGAGCGAGAAGTCGTACAGATTACCGCCGCCACATTGAATGGCTGTGGTTTTTGCGTTGCCGGTCATACCGCCATCACCCGCAAAAAAAACCTGATGCCCGAAGAACTTCTCCAGGCCTTGCGCAACACCCAGGCGCTTAGCGATCCAAAACTGAACGCCCTGGCCCAATTTACCATTGCCCTGATGGAAAACAAGGGTCAGGTATCCGATGAACAGCTTAATGATTTCCTGGCCGCCGGCTATACACAAGCCAATGCACTGGATGCGGTGCTGGGCGTTAGCCTGGCTACCCTGTGCAACTATGCCAACAATCTGGCCAAAACACCCATTAATCCAGAATTGCAGCCTTTTGCCTGATCCCTTGTTTATTCTTCTCTGCCCGTAAGGAATATCGTTGTGAGTCAAACCGATACTACCGCTCTTTTAGCATCCGTTGCCAGTCTGGTAAAAACCGAATTGGCCCCGCTGGCCAGTGCCATAGACCAGGAAGGGGTTTACCCCGCCGAATTCCTGCACAAGCTGGGCGAGCTGGGCGGATTTTCTGCAGCGATTCCAAAAGAATATGGTGGTATTGAACTGGGCCTGAATACCCAGATTGACATTACCGCTGCGGTTGGCCGTGAATGCGGCTCCACGGCATTCCTTACCTGGTGTCAGTCCACTTGCGCCTGGTATTTGCTGCATGCCCCCAATGAAACCGTCAGACGCCGTTACCTGCCCCAGGTGGCACAGGGCAAGTTGCTGTCTGGCACCGGCATGTCCAACACCGTCAAGCACCTTGCCGGGATAGAAAAAATCCATCTAACCGCCGTACGCGAGGGCGATGACTACGTAGTTAGTGGCTCCCTGCCATGGGTTTCCAATATCGGCACGGCACATCTGGCCATTGTGGCGGCATCGGTCGGAGAAGAAGGCTATATCATGTTTGCGGTACGCGGTGACAGCGAAGGACTTTCCCTGAACCCCTGCCCCGAGTTTTCCGGGCTTGAAGGTACCCAAACCCTGAACATGCGATTCAAAAATGTTCGCATCAATGCCGATGACGTGCTGGCACACCCCGATCAATTCAAGGCGTTTATCAGCCGCATCAAACCCGGTTTTGTTCTGGGGCAACTGGGCATTGGCTTTGGCATTATAGAGGGCAGCCTGAAAACCATCCGTGAAAGCAATGTCACCACCGCACATGTCAACATTTACCTGGATGAACAGGAAAATGAACTGGCTGCCAACCTTGATAGCCAAAGAAAAGAGATTGCCATTCTGTCGTCACAGGCGGAAAACGGTACAGCCCGCATTATTGATATCCTACGCGCCCGTGCCAACGGTTCTGAAGCTACCCTTGCGGCAGCCCAGTCAGCCTTGCTACACGCCGGCGCCAAAGGCTACCTGATGCGTCACCCTGCGCAACGTCGCCTGCGTGAGGCCATCTTTGTCGCTATCGTTACACCGGCCCTGAAGCATTTGCGCAAGGAAATTCACGATCTTGAACAGCAAACCGAAATGGAGGCAGCATAATGAAACAGTGGATGTGCGGCCCTTGCGGCCTGATTTACGATGAAGCCCTTGGCCTTCCCGAGCATGGACTTCCACCCGGTACCAAATTCGAGGACATTCCTGATGACTGGGAATGCCCCGACTGCGGCGTCACCAAAGCCGATTTCTACCTTATCCCTGATTAAGCAAGGATACCTCATGGCAAGCTCCGCCCCGTCAGCCAGGCCAATCGTTCTGGATGCCCAACAAATCCAACTCAGTTACCACAGGCCCAAACAATCGCCCTTGGTAGTGTTGCGCGACTTCTCCCTGCAACTGTCCGAAGGTGAAATTGTAGCCATTCTGGGTCCCAGCGGAGTAGGTAAATCTTCCCTGCTACGCGTACTGGCGGGCCTGCAAAATGCCGACAAGGGAACCGTAAAGGTCAAGGATGAACTTTTACAAGGCCCCCATCCTCGCTTAAGTTTCGTTTTTCAGGATCCCAGCCTGTTACCCTGGCTGAACCTGGAAGAAAATGTCCGGTTTGGCCTGGATTTCAAGCATCAGCCCAACATTGGCAAGGAACAAATCGCTACCCGCGTAAGGGCAGCGATTGAAGAGGTCAACCTGACTGCCGCCCGGCTGCGCTATCCGGCAGAATTATCCGGTGGCATGGCCCAACGCGTGGCGCTGGCACGCAGCCTGGCGCGTCACCCCGAAATTCTTCTGCTTGACGAACCTTTCAGCGCCCTGGATGAAATCACCCGCGCTGAAATGCAGGAACTTCTGCTCCAAGTCACGCAAAAACACCAATCGGCAGCGATTCTGGTGACCCATGACATCGATGAGGCCCTGATTGTTGCGGACCGTATTATTCTGATCGGCGACATGCCTGGCCGCCAGATTGGCCAGTGGCAGATCAACCACCCTCACCCCCGTGACACCATTTCCCCCGAGCTTACACAGATCAGGGTAGAAATCATTCAATTGCTCAGGCAAGCACGCAACAAAACCTCCACCGACATCGCCGTCCAGGCGGCCTGAAACCCCAAAAAAACAGCCGCCAAAGCGAGCCCAGAGAAGACACATGAAAGACACTAACAATACCACTTCGGAAACCCGCCGCCAGTTCCTGAAACTGTCCGGCCTGTTTACTGCCATGGGCGCCTTGCCCTTGTTGCAAATGCACAATCTGGCCCGTGCTGCCGATCCCAATGCGCCGGTAAGAATTGGCTATTTGCCAATTACCGATGCCACGCCATTATTGGTCGCCGACCACCTGCGATACTACCAGGAACAGGGACTCGAGGTGGAAAAACCCCGCATGTTCCGCAGCTGGGCGCAACTGGTGGAAGCCTTTCTGGCCGGCCAGGTCAACGTGGTGCACCTACTTGCCCCAATGACCATCTGGGCGCGCTATGGTAGCCAATCCAAGGCCAAAGTGGTTGCCTGGAACCACATGTCCGGATCTGGCCTGACGGTTTTACACGAAATCAATCAAATTAAAGACCTTGGTGGCAAAACCGTCGCCATTCCATTTTGGTATTCCCTGCACAACGTAGTATTGCAGCACCTGCTCAAGAGCCAGGGCCTTGAACCCATCAGCGAAGGCAATCCTTCCTCCCTGCAAGTCAAACTGGTAGTCATGTCACCGTCAGACATGGTGCCAGCCCTGGCCAACAAACAGATTGCCGGCTACACCGTTGCCGAACCCTTCAATGCCTCGGCTGAAGTCCTTAAAGTAGGCAAAATCCTGCGTTTTACCGGTGACGTCTGGAAAGACCATGCCTGCTGTGTCGTATTGATGCATGAACAGGATTTGCAACAGCGTCCCGAATGGACCCAGAAAGTGGTTAATGCCGTCGTCAAAGCCCAGGCCTGGATACAGGATAACCGCAGCGAAACGGCCCATATCCTGTCCAAGGATCACGACCGACGCTATACCCCGCATTCACGTGAAGCCTTGTCCCAAGTTCTGGTACCCGAATTACTGAACCGCGAACTGTATGAAAGCAATGGAGCAATCGTCAATACGCAATGGAACGAAAAACGGATTGATTTCCAGCCCTATCCATTTCCCAGCTATACCGAGGAACTGGTCAGGAAACTTAAAACCACCCTGGTTTCCGGCCAGAACGATTTCCTGCAAGCGCTAGATCCGGCCTTTGTGGCCAGTGACCTGGTTGACGACCGCTTTGTGAAAAAAGCCATTCTTGACAATGGCGGTCTTCCAAAGTTTGGACTTGAATCCTTTACACGGGAAGAGATTATTACAAGCTGATAGTCATTACACCCTGCAATCCCTTGGTTGCAGGGCTGGCTTCACAGGAAAACCACATCATGTACCCTATCACCAAACAACCCAATATTAGTGCACGCTTTTCACTGGGCATGGGCGGGCTGCTCATACTGATTGCCCTTTGGGGGCTGGGAACCAGCTGGCTGGAGAGCAATATTTCACTGGCCAGCCTCTTGAGTCCCGCTGAAACGTTTCGCAGCCTGTATGAGTTGCTGGCACAAAACCAGCTTACCCTGCATACCTTAACCAGCCTACAACGAGTACTGGTTGGCCTTGGCTTTGCCTTGTTGATCGGGGTTCCGGTGGGGCTTGCGATTGGCTCCTCACGCGCGCTGGAAAACTCCACCAGTACGGCATTCCAATTCCTGCGCATGATTTCACCCTTGTCCTGGATGCCCATTGCCGTCATGGTTTTCGGCATTGGCGACGCCCCCATCTACTTCCTGCTAAGCTTTGCCGCAGTGTGGCCCATTATCCTGAATACCGCTTCCGGCGTTAAACAACTGGACCCGCGCTGGCTGATGCTGGCCAAAAGTTTAAGTGCTACCCGCAAGGAAGTTTTGCTGAAAATTATCCTGCCTGGCGTTTTAGGCCATATCCTGACCGGCGTGCGCCTGGCTATTGGGGTTATCTGGATTGTCCTGGTACCTTGCGAAATGCTGGGCGTCAGCTCGGGACTGGGCTATTTTATTCTGGACACCCGTGACCGGCTTGCCTACTCTGAACTGATGGCCGTCATTGTGCTGATTGGCGCACTTGGATTTATTCTTGACGGGTTGGCACAAAAATTGTACCAACACTGGGTACATAGCCCCGGCAAAGCCTGAACGGCAAGCGGCAAACCGCCGCTGCCAATGACAATATCAAAACCGGGCGTCCATGCTATTTTGGGCCAATTGCACCAGTTGACTTCTGGACAAATCCAGCGCTTCTGCCACTGCCATATAGTTGTCCAGTAAATAAGCGCCAAAATAAGCCGGATCATCCGAATTAACGGTTACGCACAGGCCCTGTTCCAGCATCCGTTTCAGGTTATGCTGTTTCATATCAGAAACTACGCATAATTTCAGGTTCGACTGGGGGCAGACCGTGAGCGAAATCTGCTCCTCTTGCAAGCGCTGCATCAGCAAAGGGTCTTCTTCACTGCGCACGCCGTGATCAATCCGCTCAGCGTGCAGCAGGTCCAGGGCATCACGTACGTAAGCAGCCGGCCCTTCTTCTCCGGCATGGGCTACCCGCCTGAAGCCTAACTCCTTGCAATGGGCAAAAACTTTCCGGAATTTTTCAGGCGGGTTCCCGTTTTCAGACGAATCAAGCCCAACCGACAACCACAGGTCTTCATATTGCCTGCGCAAAGGCAAGGCTTGCTCAAGCGTGGCAAAAGCATCCGCCTCGCTTAAATGGCGCAGAAAACTCAGGATCAGGCTACTGCTGATACCCAGCTCTTTCTGCCCTTGCCGCAAGGCACTGGCCAAACCGTCAAATACCGTTTCAATGCTTACCCCGCGGCTCGTATGCGTTTGCGGATCAAACATGATTTCGGCATGCACCACCCCATCTGCAGCTGCGCGTTGCAGATAAGCCCAGGTCATGTCATGAAAATCCTGTTCGGTTTGCAAGACAGCGGCACCGGCATAATACAGGTCCAGAAAAGACTGCAAGTCGGTGAACTGATAGGCTTGCTTCAATGACTCTATATTGGCATAAGGCAACTGGACCTTATTACGCTCGGCCAAGGCAAAAATCATCTCGGCCTCAAGCGTGCCCTCTATGTGCAAATGCAATTCTGCCTTGGGTAAATCCCTGATAAATGAACGAAGTTCCTGTGTACTCATTAGTAATTGTCTTTGAATGGTGGATTTAATAATTGAAATGGATCAGATAATTCACATATGACTTTATCATGCCAGCATTTTATGCCCTGCACGCACAACCTGCCAGCAGGGCCTTTAACCATAAGCACTTATACTTCAAAACCCGGGCCGGTTTCAGTTCAGCAGCCAGTTTTGCAAAGCAATCAAGGTTTTGGCATCCTGAATACTTCTGTCTTGAATGGCCTGCCTGACTTCCTGCCGGCTTAACAAGACGGTCTGGACAAATTCGTCTTCATCCGTCTCCAGTTCACTATTCTCTGTAATGCCCATGGCTTCATACAGGTACATCAGCTCATCACAGAATCCGGGGGCTGTATAGAATTTCTGGATCAATCTCATGGACTGGGCAGTATAAGGCGTTTCTTCGGCCAGTTCCCTGTAGGCACATTGTTCGGGGCTCTCTCCATCCATATCCATTTTGCCAGCCGGAATTTCAAGCAGCACATCGCCAACCGGATGACGAAACTGCTTTACCAAGACCACTTTATCATCGGCATTGACAGCCAATACACAAACCGCACCGCAATGGCGTACCACCTCACGGGTAGCCTGCTTGCCATTGGGCAACTCCACGGTATCAACCGACAACTTGACCACTGCCCCGGAAAATACCGGACGACTTTCTTTCAGGATTTCGACAAGACAACTATCAGACATAAAATACTCTTTAGATTCAAATTAAAGCAATGGGGAAAACAAACGGACCGTAGAGGTCAAAAGACGATAAGCAAAACCTTGCTTCCCGGGCACAACTTCCTCGGCAGACTGCAAAGTTTCATAAAACTCCTGGGCCAGCAGTGCATTGGCCTTGGGCTCATAGCAAAGTACCGAAACCTCAAAATTCAGGTAAAAACTGCGATAATCAAAATTGGCGCTGCCAATAAAAGACAAGTCTTCATCAATGACCAGGGTCTTTGTATGCAGCATGCGTGGCGTATATTCATAGATCCGGATACCTGCCTTGATCAGATCATCGTACCAGGATTGGGTGGCCAGCGTGACCACCAGATTGTCGCTTTTCCGGGGCACCAACAAACGCACATCCACACCCCTGAGAGCGGCAGAGGTCAGGGCAAACAGCGAAGCATCATCAGGCACAAAATAGGGGGTGGTTAAATAAATGCGCTGCCGGGCCCGATACATGGCAGACAACATAACCCGCAAAATGGGTGCAAAATCGGAATCAGGCCCCGAAGGGATAACCTGCATGCGATAAGCCTGGGAAGGTTCCTTCACCACACGCCCCACGTCAATATCGTTGCGTTCGACCTTTCTCAAGGTCCTGATTAAAGAAAGGTCGCCGGTCGAGTAATGCCAGTCTTCAATAAAAATGCTTTCAAGCCAGGCAATAACCGGGCCATCCACCTGTATATGCACATCATGGTAAGCATTCGGGTTTCTTCTTAAATCCTGCTCATCACTAATATTGACACCACCGGTAAAGCCGATCAAGCCATCACAAACAACGATTTTCCGGTGATTGCGGAAATTGATCAGGGAAAACAGGCGACGCCAGGTGATATTATGAAAAAAACCCAGTTCCCCACCCGCCTGGATAAAATCGCGCATGAAGTGACGAGTCAGCCGCGAAGAGCCTAGCGCATCAACCAGCAAATAAACCTTTACGCCCTCTTTGACTTTTTCTGTAAGTAAATCCCGCATGGCCTGACCGGTCTGGTCAGTCTCGAAAATATAGTATTCGAGCAGGATATATTTTTCAGCCTTGCGGATGGCATCAAAAATGGCATCATAGGTTTTTGCGCCTTCGGACAGCAGGCGGTAATCCATCGAATGGCACAAGGGGATATTCGTAATATTGAAAATCAGCCGGGCCATTGACTTATATTCTTCGGGAAAATCTTCCGACAGGATGAAAGGATCCCAAATTGCATAGTTGCGCTCAACAATCTGCTTGCTGCGGCGACGGCTAAGCCGGTGCCGGATGATTTTCTTGGGGCCAAACAAGTAATAAATGAAAAATCCCAGAACAGGAATAAGACTTAGGGTAAGAATCCAGGTAAGTGTGGATACCGGAGATCTTTTCTGCAATAGAATCCAGCCGCCGATCGCGACAATATACACCGTCCAGGCCGTATATATAAAAGCATGAAATTCCTGAGGAATAAAAGACACTTAGACACCCTTTTATTGTGGCAACCCGATCCTTCCTGCTTTATTATGCCCAATATTCATTGACCCTTGCATCTTTGCGCACGGAATAGAGAATAGTCCAATTGAATATTGAGGAGCATCCAAAATAAGCCGGACAACATTCATTCAGGATGATTTTCGCTCTTACCCAATTCAGGCTCGTGATGGCGCCGCCGCCTTAACAAAACCTTTGCGGCATGAATATCATCAAGTATGGGCGCACTGGCAATTAACACAAGAATGGAAGCCAGAACCACCGTAAATGTAAAGCCCAAGTGCTTGAAACCGAAAGCACCGGTTACTCCCCCGAGAAAAAACAGCAACACCAATGTACTTAGCAGCTTGAGCTTTTGCCGGTCTCCCCTGACGATTGGTTTTTTGGGATCACCCTTGTCCGGATTCCAGTAAAACAGCTTGCCCAATTCTATGCCTATATCGGTAACCATCCCGGTAACATGGGTGGTTCGGAATTCAGAATGGGACATTTTGGTAATGATGGCATTTTGCAGGCCCATGATATAACACAACACCGCCACGGTTACCGACGTCCAGAGCCAATCATAGTACCACTGCATGCCATCAAGTGCCCCAAACAGGATCAGCATCATGGCTTCCAGCAAAATGGGCAGGGCGTATTCGCTTCGCAAATAAGAATGTCTGGCCCAATTGATGATAATGGCCGTTGAACCGGCTCCTGCCGTGAAAGCCATGAAAGCGCCCAGGCCAGACAACACGATGGTCCAGTTCCACAAGGCCAGGGAATCGGCCATGCCCGAAACAATACCCGACATATGCGAAGTATATTGGCCAATAGCCAAAAAACCGCCTGCATTGATTGCCCCGGCAATAAATGTCAAATAATAAGCCAGTGATGAATTTGCATCCTTAGTTCTTATTTTCCCACTTAAACGACGCGAATAGTCTTTGAACGACATGTTCCACAAACAAAAATTTCAAAAAACGAAGCAAAAAATATTGACCATACTTAAGTAATCTGCAAAACAACTTCAAAACACAAGAAAATCAGCAATAACAGGCATTACTTACGCTAAAAAACAAAAAACACGCTTGTGTGAAGTTATTGATTATTTACCTTTGCAACTTTAGGATGGGCCAATCTCAATATTTACTTAAGTGAATAACTGCAAATGAATACATTAACACAACAAAGCGCTTCCCATCAGAATACCAAGTGGAATATCACATCAATTGTCGGTTTATTTGAACGGCCCTTCATGGATCTGTTATTTCAGGCTCAACAAATTCATCGCACCCACCACCGCCCCAATGAAATCCAGTTATCCAGCCTGCTATCCATCAAGACCGGTGGCTGTGCCGAAGACTGTTCCTACTGCCCCCAGTCGGCACGCTACACCACCGAAGTCAAGGCAGAAAAACTCATGCCACTTGAAGAAGTGGTTAAGGTAGCCAAAATCGCCCGGAACAATGGTGCCCAACGTTTTTGCATGGGTGCGGCGTGGCGTAATCCCAAGCCACACCAACTGGATGAAATTGCCAAAATGATCACAGCCGTCAAAGGCCTGGGCCTGGAGACTTGTGTCACCCTGGGCATGCTGGAAGAAGGCCAGGCAGAGCAATTACGTGATGCCGGTCTTGACTATTACAACCACAACCTTGACACCTCTCCGGAGTTTTACGGTGAAATCATCACCACCCGGACTTATGAAGATCGTCTGAAAACCCTGGAAAGCGTACGCAAGGCCGGACTCAACGTGTGCTGCGGCGGCATTGTCGGCCTGGGAGAATCCCGCCAGGAACGTGCGGGCCTGATCGCCCAGCTGGCCAACCTGGATCCTTATCCGGAATCAGTACCCATTAACAACCTGGTCAAAATAAAAGGTACCCCATTATCCGGCAATGAAGACCTGGACCCGTTTGAATTTATCCGCACGATTGCCGTGGCCCGCATTACCATGCCCAAGGCATCTGTACGCCTGTCCGCCGGACGAGAGCAAATGACTGATGGCATTCAGGCCTTGTGTTTCCTGGCAGGTGCAAACTCTATTTTTTATGGAGAAAAACTGCTTACCAGCAGCAACCCCCAGGTACAAGCCGACCAACATTTACTGGAACGGCTTAACCTGAAGGCAACAGGCGTCAATCTGCACCCTTAAACCACCCTGCAACAAGAAAAGCACATCATGATTTATCTCATCTTAAGCATTTTATGCAGCGTGACGGTGTCCGTCCTGCTGAAAATAGCCCGGCAACATGCGATTGACATTAAGCAGGCGATTGCCTTCAATTATGTCACGGCCATTGCTTTATGCTGGCTGCTGCTGCAGCCCAAGCTCTCGGGTGCCAGCATCCAAGCCTTGCCCTGGGAACTGTTTGCCATCTTGGGAATATTATTACCGCTCATTTTCCTGGCCATGTTCAAGGCAGTTGAATTTGCCGGCATTGTTCGTGCTGATGCCGCACAAAGACTGTCATTGTTCCTGCCGATAATCGCTTCATTCACGATTTTTGGAGAAACCCTGTCGTTGCCACGGGGCATTAGCCTTCTAATCGCCTTCATTGCGCTGTTTTGCCTGCTCTGGCGCCCTGCCAGCAGCACTACCGCCCTGCAAACCCGCAGCAGTGCGCTATACCTGCTAATGGTTTGGCTTGGTTATGGCGTCATAGACATCCTGTTCAAACAAATGGCCAAAACCGGTACCGCTTTCCCAACCGGGCTGTTTATTGCCTTTGCCTTGGCCGGCCTGCTGATGTTTTTTTATTTATTTGCCAGCAAGGCATCATGGCGCCTGCGTAATGCTGCGGGCGGCCTGCTCCTGGGTTGCCTGAATTTTGGCAATATCCTTTTCTACATCAAGGCACACCAGCACTTCAGCGAAAACCCGACCCTGGTCTTTACCAGCATGAATATTGGCGTCATCAGCCTTGGCACCCTAACGGGCGCATTGGTTTTCAGGGAAAAAATCAGCCTGATCAATGCAATAGGGATTGTCCTTGCCATGCTGGCCGTATTCTGCCTTTATTATTGGGTTATTAATTAATGACGCCTGCTGCCCCCTAGAAAAACAGGGGGCATTTTGCCAGGGTTCGGCCGATCACCGCTTTCCGTCAGCCATTAGATCTGCATCAGCAACGGCCGAATCCGTCTCAAACCCGGCATCCCGTTTATTGGCTTGCCGTCCTTCATCTGCCTCTGCTCTTGCTTCTATCTCATTTGATTCCTGTCGTTCCTGCTCTAACTGTTCCCGCGCTAACTGTTCCCGCTCCAAGCGCTCCTGCTCTTCATCCGCTTTAAGCTGCTCGATCACTTTCTCCATTTTCGCTTCATCTGCAGAGATATCGATACTGCGATCAACACGCGGGTCAAGTTCCAGAACTGCAGGTGAAGGCTGGATATCAACCGGCATGGGCACAAAAGGCGCTTGCTGGACACGGTATTTACCAGACACTTTTTGGCGGCTAATGAACAAGGTCAATACCAATGCACAGGCTGATGTAAAGATATAGAACATCCCTGCACCCCCTACGTCCATCAATTTTCCTGCCACGACAGGCCCCAGCCCTGCACCCACTCCGTAAATCATGAGCAAGACGCCACTTAAGCCAACACGCAAAGAAGGTTCCACATGGTCGTTGGCAAACGCAGTCGCCAATGGATAGATGGTAAATTGCAAAACCCCCACAATCGCCACCAATACCATCAACAGTGAAAATGGAATCTCCCAATATCCATACATGGGAATCGTTACCAGGGTTAGCAGAAAAACATTAATGCCAATCAGCTTGACCCGATCAACACGATCGGACAGCCAACCCATTGGCCACTGGAACAACACGCCGGCGATCACGCAAACAGACAGGTAGATGGCAATCTGGTTGGTATCCAAACCCAACTTAATGCCATATACCGGCGCCAGACTATAAAATGTGCCGGTAATACAGCCTGCCATGAAAAGAATAAACAAAGACATGGGAACCAGTCTGAAAAATACCTGCAGCTTGATGGGGGCCTGCGAATGGATCACCGGGTGAACCCGTCGGGTCATGGCGACCGGTATCAGGCAAAGGGCCGTTGCAATAGCCACGACAATAAGAGGCGTATGGTCCAATGACGGAAAAATGGAAATTGATGCCTGGCCAAACACCAGACCCAGGCTGGACATAATCATGTAAAAGGAAAAGATACTGCCACGAGTCGTCGAATCAGACTGATCGTTCAGCCAGCTTTCAAGAATCATGTACTGCGTTACCATGGCCATGCCCACAATAACCCGGAAAACCAGCCATAAGGTAATATCGGACACGATGGTTTGCATTAAAACCATGATCGTCACGATGGCCGCCGCAATCGCATAAGCCCGGATATGCCCTACATAGACAATCAGCTTGTGCCCGGTACGCGCCCCCAGAACAAGCCCTGCATAATAGGCTGCCATCAGAAGGCCCACCCAGACTTCGCTGACATTATTTTTTGTAAGGGACAGCGCTATATAAGTATTGAATAAACCTGTTCCCAGCGACAGGAAAAGAATTGCGGTATAAAGCGACAAAAAGGACAAAAACAATGCAATCATACCCGGACACCTGCAACCCACAATTCATAACAGGAAATGGCCCCTGCCATTGCGGGGGCCTTGCAAACAACAAAAAAATCAGCCTAACTGTGCCAGTAGTGTCTTTGCATCACTCACTTCATAGGCACCACCCTCTTCAAGATTCAGCAGGGTAACGACACCATCATCCAAAACAGCAGAGTAACGGCGTGAACGCACACCCAAACCCCTGGCAGCCAGATCAAGATCAAGGCCCATGGCTTTAGTCCAGGTTGCCGAACCATCGGCAAGCATGCGCACTTTACCTTGTACATTCTGTTCGCGGCCCCAGGCCCCCATTACAAATGCGTCATTAACCGCCACACACCAGATTTCATCAATCCCCTTGGCTTTAAGCTGGCTTTCCAGTTCTATATAACCGGGCAGATGTTGGGCAGAACATGTAGGCGTAAAGGCACCAGGTACCGCAAACAGGGCAATTTTCTTGCCCTTGACCAGCTCAGATACCTTGAATGCATTTGGCCCCAGGGAACATCCCTCGGAAGCGGTTTCAATAAACTCTGTCAATGTACCGTCTGGAACTTTATCGCCAATTTTAATTGTCATGATTTCTCCTTGAAATAAGCCTGTATAAAAGGAAAGTGTATCATTACACGCCCTTAAAAAAAATAAATGTTCTGGATAACAAAAACCGCCTTGTTCCTTTGGCGGAAAAAGGCGGCTGATTGAACCGTTAATGCTTATCTAAAAACGGACTGAAGATCAGGTGCTTTCCTTGACACGATATACCAGCACCGAGGTGTGGGCCAAAGACAAGACCTTGACAGTGACGCTACCCAACAACAGACGTGACAGGCCACTGCGGCCATGGCTGGCAATATAAATCAGGTCACATTGATGCTCTTTGGCAGCTTCCACGATACCGTCGGCCACGCTGTAATTGGAGGTAACGATGGAAGTAGCCTTGACACCTGCCGTTTCGGCCCGCTCAAGAACAGGCTTCAGGTATTGCTCGGCCTCTTTTTTAGCCGCCTCTTCGTAATCACCGTCAGAAATGGCATATGAAGCAGCCATGCCATCAAAACCGATAAGTGTTGAAAACGGTTGGGTTACATTGATTGTGACGATCTCGGCGCCAATTTGCCGGGCAAAAGAAATACCGGAATTTGCAGCTTGTGCAGAAATTTCTGAACCATCGATAGGCAGCAATATTTTTTTATACATAGAGTGAGCTCCTTTGGACTAGGATATTTGTTTGGCAGCATTGTACAAATGTGTACAACGGGTTCCTGTACGGCAAAAAGCAAGAATGGGGGTTGGCAAGGATTCCAGGTATTCATGAAACTGGTTTACATTTTCCTGGGTCATGGCACCACTGACTACTGGCTGGTACACCACTGTGAGGCCAGCCTCTTGCCCAGCCTTGATGATTTCGGCTGAAAGAGGCTGTGAATCACCACCTTCCAAATCTGGACGATTGATAATGACACTGTTGAAACCGGCAGCCTTGACAGCCTGCATGTCTCCGGGGCTTAACTGAGGTGCAACTGCGACGGTATCACTTAAGGGTGTAATCGGTGTAGACATGGATTCCTCTAGAATGAACTGTTTAAAGGACACAAAGACATCGTACTCTTTATCCTTTTCGGTTATGTGATTTTATGCTAGTTTATTTGATTGTAAACAATTATTTTTCAATTTACACCCAGATCAATCATGCAAGCCAATACCTGCCACATCCGCCCCGCACAGGCTGGTGATATAACCGCTATTCAGTCCATCTATGCACACCACGTGCTTTATGGCATGGCCACCTTTGAAGAAAAGGTCCCTGACATGGCAGAAATGCACCAACGTTATGAAAAAATCACCGCTGCCGGCTTCCCTTATCTGGTTGCCGTCTACAACAATGAGGTGGTTGGCTATTGTTATGTTTCAGCCTACCGTCCACGCATTGCCTATCGGTTCACGGTGGAAAACAGCATTTACCTGCGCCATGACATGGCACAAAAAGGAATTGGCAGCCAGTTGCTGAAAGCCTTGATCAAAGCGTGTGAACGGGGACCATGGCGCCAGATGATTGCCGTCATTGGCGGAACCGAAAACCTGGCTTCCATCAATCTGCACAAGCGTCACGGCTTTACCCTGACAGGCATTCAGCCCAATACGGGCTTCAAACATAATAGATGGATTGATACGGTCCTGATGCAACGGGAAATAGGCGAAGGCAGCCGTACGGTTCCCAAAGAACAGGATTAGGCCAACTCACGCCATAAACAGGTTTTTCCGGATGCTTTGTCCAGCGCATCGAGATATTCCTGATGCGCCTGCAACTCCGGACCAGAGGGCCTGATAACCGGCAGCACCAGATGATCCAGTACCTGTGTACCTAAGGATTTTTTTTGGGTACCCTGTTCGCCTGCCTCTTCAATAAGCAAGCCAAACTGGCCTCGTGTCATGGCCAGCCAGACTTCAGCCAACAACTCTGCGTCCAGCAAGGCGCCGTGCAGGATACGGTGCTTGTTGGAAATATCAAATCGCTCGCACAGGACATCAAGGTTATTGCGCTTGCCAGGAAATCGTTCCCGTGCCATGGCAAGGGTATCGGTAATCTGGCCCGCGATGCTATTGACGCTGGGCATGCCTACCCTGGCAAACTCGGCATTCAGGAATTTGGTATCAAAAGCGGCATTGTGAATGATGATTTCCGCGCCTTCCAGATAAGCGGCAATTCGCTGTGCTTCATCTTTGAAACGGCTGTGCTGTGACAGGAATTCGGTTGTCAAGCCATGAACCGCCAATGCCTCGGGCGAACTGTCACGGTCGGGGTTGAAATAAAGGTGCAGATTATTCCCGGTTAATTCCCGGTTGATGACTTCTACGCAACCAAGTTCAACAACGCGATCCCCCTGGTCAGGATCCAGACCAGTGGTTTCGGTATCAAGAATAATCTGACGCATTTTATTGACAACCCCAGAAAAACATTTAGGCCATGCCTGGAACAACGGCCGAGAAACCGGCATCAACATGAACTACCTGGCCAGTTATGCCTGCTGCCAATTCAGACAACAGGAAGGCTGCCGTGTTGCCGACATCTTCAATGGTAACGTTGCGACGCAACGGTGCATGTTTTTCAACGAAATTCAGGATAACCGAAAAGTCTTTAATGCCACTGGCAGCCAAAGTCTTGATGGGACCGGCAGAAATCGCATTGGAACGGATACCCTGTTCGCCCAGCGCGCTGGCCAGATAACGGACACTGGCTTCCAGAGAGGCTTTGGCCAATCCCATGGTATTGTAATTCGGGATGGATTTCTCTGCGCCAAGGTAGGTCATGGTAAGCACTGAACCCTGCCGTGCCTGCAGCAATGGCAACGCAGCCTTTGCCATGGCCGGAAAACTGTAGGCTGAAATATCATGGGCAATACGGAAGTTTTCACGGGTCATGCCTTCCAGAAAATTGCCGGCAATCGCTTCCCTGGGTGCAAATCCGATTGAGTGCACAAGCCCGTCCAGGCCATCCCAATGCGTTGCCAGTTCGGCAAACGCGCTATCAATGCTTTCATCTGAAGCAACATCGCAAGGAATTACGATATTGCTGCCAAAATCGGCGGCAAACTCTGTGACACGGTCTTTGAAACGGTCTCCGACATAAGTGAATGCCAATTCGGCACCTTGCTGATGACAGGCACGCGCAATGCCATAAGCAATGGAACGATTGGAAATGACGCCTGTGACCAGGACCCTTTTATTTGCAAGAAAACCCATTGTTTCTTATCCTATTTTGCAAAACGGAATTATTATAAAAAAATTGCGTAACCCAAAAGTTTTACGCAATTTTCATCTTGAAAATTTACCGGTTCAGCTCGGCCTAGCCACGGCTTCCTGCACCGGGAATACGTAGCGACGCCCCTGGCTTCAGTGCTGTGCCACTCATATTATTCAACGCTTTCAAATCTTGAACGGACGTATTATAACGTTTTGCCAAAGAGTAAAGTGTATCTCCCTTGGCCACTTTGTGAACAGATACCTTTTTCTTTGCAACGGCCTTAGGGGCTGGCTTGGTTAAAGAGGCCGTGCGCACGGCCGGCTTGCCAGTGGTCTTGGCTGCGGCGACAACCGCTGGACGCTTATATACCGCAGGACGTGCAATTGCCGCAGGAACCGCTGATTTTGAAGCAGCCACCGGCACCGCACGCACCCCGGCAGCCAATACAGGACGGTCACTTCTTGAATAAATAATATCAGCCAGAGGATCAGTGCTGACGGCTGATGCAGCTGCCAGCGCAGGCCTGTTATTACGCACAAGCGAAGGAGCCGGTGCAGTAACTTGGGCTGGCACGGTTGGAGACATGCCAGAAGCGCTTGCTACATTATCGTTGCTGGCCAGCATAGCGGGCGCAGCCGTGTTAATGGCAGGTGCCATGATATCGTTTGGCGTAATCACAGATGGCGCAGCCGGTGAGTTACCCGAGTTGCGTGGCACGATCATGGTTCTGGATGACAGCGCAACCGACTGTTTTGCACCATAACCATTTAGCGACTTCAGCTTGTCCAGAGAAATACCATGTTTGTCTGCGATACTGGCCAGAGACTCGCCTGGAGCCGGCGTATAACCATCCCATGCAGAAAGTGCTCCTTTGTAATTGTCAAGATTCCGCTTGAAAACAGCCACTTTATTTTTAGGCAACAGAATTTGCGGGTTGTGTTCCCCGAGTAATACATTGCGTTGGAACGATGGGTTCAGCGCACGAAACTCCTCAAGGGAAATTTCAGCCAGCCGTGCGGCAACATCTATATCAATATCCCGGTTAGGACGGATTTTTTCAAAATAAGGCTGGTCTGGCACATCAGGCAACTTGATACCGTAGCGAGCCGGATTCCTTATGATATTTTCAATGGCTTGTAACTTTGGTACATAATCGCGGGTTTCCTTGGGCATTCTTAATGACAGGTAGTCGGTGCCCAAGCCTGAACCGGCATTACGTTCACGCGCCCGTTTAACCGCACCCTCTCCCCAATTGTAAGAGGCCAATGCCAAATGCCAGTCGTTGTCCTGAAAACCGTGCAAGTAAGACAGGTAGTTCAGGGCGGCATGCGTGGACTCAACGGGATCCCGTCTTTCGTCTTTCCACCAGTCTTGTGTCAGGTCGTAATGCGTACCGGTGCTTGGGATGAATTGCCACAACCCCGCCGCTTTTGCGCTGGACACCGCTTTTGCATTATAGGCACTCTCAACAAACGGCAACAAAGCCAACTCGGATGGCATGTTGCGCCGTTCCAGTTCCTGGGTAATGTAATGAATATACTTGCTTGAACGCTGCGCCATTATTTGCACGGAAGCAGGACGGGCAGCATAGTAATTGGTCCAGTAATCAACCCTCTCATCTTGCAGGTCTGGCATCTTGAATCCTTTACGGATTCGCTCCCAGACATCTTTTTGTTGTCCGTATGATGATGAATAATTTTTGGAAGAATTGCCGGAGGACGCACACCCGGTCAAAACCACAACTGAAGCTAAAACGGCAAGCTTAACTAATTTCATGAATTTCCTTAGAATGAATTCTTCCAATCACGCAACACGGCAAACACCTCATCAGGGGCGCTCAAACTGCGCCCGGCTTTTGCCTGTGCTGCATTAATAACTGATGCTTGATCAACCCGCATGAACGGATTGGTCTTGAGTTCATGCCCCACCGTGGTGGGAACGGTAGGCTTTTGCTGACCCCTGATTAAGCGCGCTTCTTGTGACCATTGCTGCAAATCAGGATTATCCCCTTCTACTGCCAAGGCCCATTCAATATTACCCAAGGTATACTCATGAGCACAAAATATCAGCGTATTTTGAGGCAACTTTCTAAATTTATCAATGCTTTGGTTCATTTGCGTAGAAGTGCCTTCAAATATTCTGCCGCAACCGGTCGCAAACAGGGTATCTCCACAGAACAGCACGGGCTCATCCGGGTTAAGGTAACCGAAATAGGCAATATGTCCCAAAGTATGACCGGGAACCTCAAGTACGGAAAGGAACCAGGAAAAACCGTCTATGGCGACGGTATCACCTTCTTGTAGCGGTATATCGCAGAAAGGAATGATTTCGGTGGCCGGCCCATAGACTTTTGCATGGGTATGCTCACGCAAACCTGCAATCCCCCCTACATGATCAGCATGATGATGGGTGACCAAAATGGCTTGCAAATTCAGGTTTTTCGCCTGAAGCACCTTAAGCACCGGTTCGCTCTGGCCGGGATCAATAACCACGGCATTGTTACCCTGTACAATTATCCAGATATAATTATCGTTAAAGGCACTGATGGGCAGAATTTTACTGGTCATATCCAATACTTAAATGTTTCAAGAAATATTTACACTTACCCCGAGGCAGGCGTGGCACAAACCAATTCGCAGATTTTAAACCTTACGCAATGGCTGAACTCTGATCCCGGTCAAACTGTCATTAGATGGGAAATGGAAAAGTTTGACCAAATCGTTGCCAACGCGTTTGGTTTCAATGCCTTGCAAATAGGCTTGCCTGCATGGGATTTTCTGCGCAATAACCGGATCAGGTCGAAATTGATTTTAACGGATGAATCAGAAAAAAATGTAACATTGGCCAATCAGCCCAAAATCATTCATGGCCGCCTTGATCAACTCCCCTTCCCCAATTGCAGCCTGGACCTGGTTATCCTGCCCCATATTCTGGAATGTTCACAGGATCCCCACCAAATTTTACGGGAAGTAGAACGGGTGCTGGTTTACGAAGGCCGGGTCGTCATTACCGGTTTTAATCCCAACAGCTTGTGGGGCCTTCGCAATCGCATGCCGTTCCTTAATCCCTGGATGCCGATTCATCACCGCAACATGGTGTCGGTACGTCGCCTGAAAGACTGGTTCAAATTATTATCCCTCGACATCGACCGGGGTCATTTCGGCTGTTATACTCCTGCCTGCCAATCAGAAAAGTGGCTTAAACGCTGGGATTTCATGAATAAGGCAGGAGATCGCTGGTGGCCCGTCGCCGGTGGCGTCTATTTGCTTTCAGCTGAAAAACGGGCACGCGGCATGCACCTTGTAGGGCCGTTATTAAAGAAAAAACGCAAAAAACCTTTGGCAAACAGAAGGCCTGCCATTATTAGCCAAAGAGATATCACGCAATTGTTCAATATTGAAAATGGATAAAAAAACAGTAGAAATATGGACTGACGGAGCCTGCAAGGGCAATCCCGGCGTGGGTGGGTGGGGCGTTCTGCTAAGGCAAGGCCCCCATGAAAAAACGCTTTGCGGTGGAGAAACCGAAACCACCAATAACCGGATGGAAATGACCGCCGTCATCCAGGCCCTTAAAGCCCTGAAACGCCCCTGTAAAGTGCTGCTGCACATTGATTCGCAATATGTCCAAAAAGGCATTACCGAATGGATGGACGGCTGGATCAGGCGCAACTGGAAAACCGCCGACAAGAAACCGGTCAAGAATGTGGATTTATGGCTGGAACTGAATGAACAGGTGGCGAAACATGACATTACATGGAAATGGGTCAAGGGACACGCCGGTGATCCCGGGAATGAACGCGCCGACCAATTAGCCAATGAAGGGGTTCTGATGGCAAAAAAAATCACTCCGTAGAGTGATTGGTTTTTAAAGCCGTTTTACTTAAGACAACCCATACGACGGGCCCGCTCACGCTCGGAATCCGCACGAACTTCAGCATTGGCACGCGACAGAAAGTTAGTGGTACCAGGAATGCCAGGCTGCTGGATAATCCGGGACTGCACCTGGGCGCATTCGGCGGCCTTACTATCATCAACCGGACCATTGGCACAAGCGGCCAACAGCAAACATGGAAGAATCATTAATTTTTTCATTCACTTACTCTTAAAAGGCATATGGATTTCTCAATCCGGACTTAATTATATTTAACCAAAAACACACAATTTTTGGACACTTAACTCACGAATCTGGTTCAACCGCAATTGCGCAGCCTGCTCTCCCTCTTGCACACGGGCGGGATCATTGCCAAACAGTGGCTCATTGCCATGACGCAACTGACTCAACAAAATATTCAATCGGTCGGACTCCCTGCCAATTTCCTTGCACGTCAAGGTTTGTTTTTCGGCCTCGGTAAGCGGGGTCACGATTTTAACCGGATTGGCACAGCCGGCCACAATAAAAAAAACGGGAACCGTTAGCAACAACGCTAGTTTCATGAAATGCCTTTCTACTGGTTAGACTGCCGTTTAGTGTAGCAAAACTGATTAAATAATACGATCTTTCTATTCAGGACAGACAAAATTCACCCGCACGACTTGGCCAGCCCATCTTGATGAAAAACAACAAAACAAGGTCCTGTTGCCACATAACTCTTTACAGGATTTTGATTCTCATGTTATATATTTAATGATAATCATTATCAATATCAGTATTAATAAAATTAGCTTTGTACCTATTATTCATGACATGAGCAGGACAATAACCCAATCCGGCATCTATCAGGCAAAAGCTTCAGCTTCGTCACAGACCGCCTCATCAACAAAATTGAAAATAATCAGCCCGCTTGGATTGCCTCTCTGCCAGCCGTCACGATCCGTGATTAACCTTATTTAATATTTCTTGTATATTTTGGAGCCCCCCAGGATGTCCCCTTCTTTCAAACTGAACCGTTTGGCCAGTGCAATTTTGTTGGCAATGGCTGCCACTTCCGCTTACGCACAGGACAATACCATTGCAGATGATGATGCTGCGGTTGAACTCGAAACCATCTTCGCCTCAGCCAGCAGTGTTGAAAGTGAAATCCGTGATGCACCTGCCAGCGTCAGTGTCATTACACGTAAAGAACTGGATCGCAAACCCAACGCCAGCATTGCAGAAGTGCTAGGCACCATTCCAGGTGTTACCGGTGGCTTTGCACCTGCCGGAGCCGGATCAAAAATCGCCTTCCGTGGCATGCCCGACAAATACACCCTGATTCTGGTTGATGGCAAGCGCATTGGCGGCTCCAACCTGCTTGGACACCGCCCTGACACCATTCCCCAGGACCTTGACTGGCTGTCGCCCGATGCCATTGACAGAATCGAAGTCGTGCGCGGCGCCATGTCCACCCTGTACGGCTCTGAAGCCATGGGCGGCGTCATTAACATTATTACCCGCAAAATCGACAACGTCTGGAGCGGTTCGCTAACCAATAACCTGAGCATCCCCGACTCCGGCACTTCCGGCGATACTCACTCACACAGCTTCAATATAAGCGGCCCCCTTACGGAAAGCCTGGGCATCCGGCTGGGTGGTAGTTATACCAATCGCGAGCCCGATACAGGCTCGCGCGGTTCCAGTGGCTCTGCCAACCAGAATATGAATGCCAAACTCAACTGGCAACTGAACGAAAACCACAGCTTCTATCTGGACGGCTCATTTGGACGCAACAGGGCGGAAGAGTTACCCAACCTGGCCCTGCGCGAAGCCCAGCGCGAAGCCGGTAATGACGTGACCGATGAAATCTTTGGCTCTGACATGCGTCACACTTATTTTGGTATCGGACATGAAGGCCGTTTCGGTGAAGTCCGCACCAAACTGGATCTGTACTCCAACAGCTATAAAAACAAAGGTGACGGAGACCAATTGGGTGCGAAGTCCAAAGAACACGTTGTGGACTTCAAGGTTGACATGCCCTTTAGTACTGCTGGCGTAGAACACTGGCTGACGGTGGGGGCCCAATACAAACGGGAGCAAGTTGAAAACCCCAGCAACATCGGCAATATCCTAAGCGTACTGCTGCCGGATGGAGACACCGTCACTGCCGAGAAAAACCCCAAGGGCTGGGCATGGTCGCTTTTTGTTGAAGACCAGATTTTCCTGCGGGACGACCTGATCCTGACCCTGGGCGTCCGTGGCGACAAATCAGACGAATTTGACCTGCATGTCAGCCCACGTGGATATCTGGTTTATCATCCTACCGAAGCCTGGACCATCAAGGGCGGTGTCTCAAAAGGCTTTCGCGCCCCCAACCTGAAAGAGCGTTCACTGACCTCGGGCACCTCTTCCATGGGAATGGGTTGTTCTTCACTGCGTCCCTTGGGCTATACCGGTGGTCAATGCTACATGATTGGTAATCCCAACCTGAAGCCCGAAGTCAGTACAAACTATGAGCTGGGCGTGGCTTTTGACCAGGCCGGTTACTCGTTTGACCTGACCTACTTCCACAGCAAAATCAAGGATATGATCCAAAATGGCGTTCTGGGCGAAATCAACGGCACATGGTACACCCAGCAATTCAATATTGAAGAAGGTGAAACCGCGGGCCTGGAAGCTTCATTTGGCCTGCCCATTATGGATGACTTAAGATTTAGCGGCAATGCCACCTACATGATCAAGTCAAAAAACAAAACCACCGGCAGCTGGCTGAACATGACCCCGAAATGGACAGCAAACGCCTTGCTTGACTGGCAGGCTACAGAAAAACTGTCCACCTATGCCTCTGTCCAGTATATTGGCAAGCAGCTCTATACACCGCCAGCAGACTCGACCGCTGCCAATCATTTTGCCTATGCCAACACCACGCTTGATATCGGCGCTACCTATGCCGTTAACAAAAACCTGTCTTTGCGTGCCGGCATCCAGAACCTGACCAATAATATCGCCAGAACCGATGATGATTATGGTGACGGCAATGGCCGGACCTACTATATGGGATTGACAGCCCGCTTCTAAGGCTAAAGTCACCTTTGCGAAAGGGAATTTCGGGCATGATACCGAAATTCCCTATTGTTTTTAGAGATATAATTTCGAACTCCCCCGGACCCAGCAAGATGCCAATGACGCAACATCGTGACGGTTATATAATTGACGTTTCCTACCCACTTCATTTTCACAAGGAAATGCAGCCGGTGTGGCTATGCCAAACCATCAAAACACTAGGCTGCTCCGTGCCGGATATTGACAAAGCTTACCGCTATTGCGAATTAGGCTGCGGCCCTGGCATCAACCTGCTGGTTGCCGCTGCCAGCAACCCGGTCGGACAATTTGTGGGGGTTGATTTCAATAAAACGCATATTGCTGGCGCACAGGCAGTGGCAAAAGCCCTGAAGATTGAAAACATCCGTTTTATTGAAGCCGGGTTCGATGAATTTGCTGAAAAAAACACCGAAAAATTTGACTTTATCGTCAGCCACGGTACCTGGTCATGGTTGCCGCCCAAGGCTCAGGCCGGCATTCTGCAACTGATTCACCAATCGCTTATACCACAAGGCCTGGTGTATTTGCACTATATGTGTTACCCCGGTGCCGCACGCCTGACGGCCATGCAAAAAGTACTTTATGAGGCCGCAAAAATCACGAAAGGCGGTTCCATACAAGGCATCAATAACGGCATGACGCTACTGCGCACATTGGCCAACAAGGGGGCAGGCCTGTTCGTGGACAACCCGGAAATTCAAAAAGAGCTGCTTGAACTTGAAAAAGAATTACCCGCCTATCTGGCACATGAATTCCTGACCGAGCACTGGAATCCCCAGCATTCGGCCGACGTACATCGTATTGTCAGCCAAACCGGCGTCAGCTTCATTGGCAGTGCCAATGGCTTTGAAAATCTGGATACCCTGTCCATTCCGGGCAATTTACAGCCGATCCTGAAAAACCTGCCTGGCCATGCCCTGCGGGAAACTGTCAAGGACATGGCACGCAACCAGCACCAGCGACTGGATGTTTTTCAATCAAGCCCGCAAACACTGGATGCCGCCAATCATCTCGGTCTGATGGACAAAACCGTTTTCAAGGCGCTTCCCAAAATGCCCGCGCCGGGCCCCCTTGAATTCAAAACATCGATTGGCAGCATTCCCGGTCCTGCTGAAATATTCTCACCCTTACTGGCCACCCTGAAAAAAGGGCCGCAATCTTTTCATGACCTGCGCCAGATTTTGCCTTTCAAAAAAGAGCCTGGCCTGCTGCTACAGGCACTTACCATGTTGATGTGGGCAGATTATGCTCACCCCGTTCGACCTGAACAGCAAGCAACGCCTGCTGCTGCAAGCCTGCAAGCCTGGCTGGACAAGCAGCAACTACCCTTGCGAATTTTACCCGAATGCGGTTCCGCCATCATGACACAGGCCGGCTAAGCTTACCCGCATCGGTAAATTCATCGGCAAACAAAGCCGCAAGACTTATAATGGTCATTTCACGTTATCCGGCGCAATTCACCGGATTTTTTAACCTGCAAACCGTCTTGCTTTAAGGACACTCATGCCTGCCCCTTGCGCACTTTTCATTCTGGGTCATGCCGGCACCGGCAAATCTGCCCTGACCACACTGTTTATTCAACAACAACTGGAACAGCAACACACCTGGTGTGTACTGGACAAAGATACCGTTGGTGAATACTGGACCGGCCCTTTTCTAGAGGCTTGTGGCCAAGACCCGAATGACCGGGACAGTCCTTTTTTCAAGGAAACAATACGTGACTTACAATACAAAAGCACCCTGCTGATTGG
This sequence comes from Advenella sp. RU8, assembly GCF_048381675.1. Lineage (NCBI taxonomy): Bacteria > Pseudomonadati > Pseudomonadota > Betaproteobacteria > Burkholderiales > Alcaligenaceae > Advenella > Advenella sp. RU8. The sequence goes on along the minus strand of NZ_JBLWIS010000006.1, from coordinate 46,530 downwards.
CAAAGAGCAATTGGCACTGGGCCTGAATGTGGTATTCCCGGGCCCCTGGAGCCGTGAACTGGCAACCGGGGCGCTATTTTCAGCACAAGCCCTGGGTCTGCCGGAAAACACGCGCTTATACCATGTCTGGCTAGACTTGCCCCATCCGGTTCGCAAAGCGCGTATTATCCACCGTGGAGACCCCCGGGACCAATGGAAGCTTGCCAACTGGGATGACTATATTAATAGCCTGAAAAAGCCGGCAGCCGTTGAACAGGGAAAAATTCCCGTACTGGATGCCAGTACTTCAAGAGAAGCCTTGCTAGAGGCTTTGCAGGACTTGTTGGCAATTACAACCCCCAACCACGCTTGATTTTCATTACTCCTGATTCTGTCGGGTAACACGCGTTCAAGGACATGAAACTTGAACAAGCGTTACTTATCACTTCAGGAGTGAGATTGGACGCTATTGCCCTAGCTACATCGCACACGCTCATGAGAAAATTCAAAATACCCAGTATGTCCGCCCTTTCCGCCTTTGAGGCGGCGGCCCGGCATGAAAATTTTTCATTGGCAGCCAAAGAACTGTCTTTGACAGAAAGCGCCATCTCGCGGCAAATTGCAACGCTAGAATCCACATTGGGCGTACGGCTGTTTGTACGCATGAAACAAAGAGTTCTGCTTACCCGCGCAGGCTCACTGTATGCCAGCCAGATCCGCCAACCCATGGAAGACCTGGATCGTAACACGCTTAACCTAATTGCCTTTGGCTCCCGGGGCGGCCATCTTGAACTGGCGGTTCTGCCCACCTTTGCCTCACACTGGCTGATTCCCCGCCTGCCCGAATTCCATCAACGCCATCCCGACATTTTTATCAATATGGGTGTTCGCACCGAAGCCTTCAATTTCAGCCAAACCCACTTTGAAGCTGCCATCCACTATGGCACACCTACTTGGCCGGGCACCTCGGCAGACTATCTGTTTGGAGAGGAAGTCATTCCCGTGTGCTCACCCAAACTGCTGAAAGAACCCGTCAAGCACGCAAAAGACCTGTTGCAATATCCGCTTCTGCACTCCACTACCCGCCCGAATGGCTGGCACCACTGGTTCAACTCACATGGCATTGATACTCCGAAATCCAGGGAAGGCGTTCGCTATGAACTGCATACCATGCTCATCAGCGGTGCCGCGGCAGGAATGGGCATTGCCCTTATTCCCCGTTTTTTTATCGAAGACAGGCTCGAACAATCGGGCCTGATTGCCCCCTTCGCCTCGACCAGCCAGGAAGCGGGCGCCTATTACCTGGTTTATCCCACCGAATTCAGTCACGGCAAACCGCTAGAACTGTTCAGGACATGGTTGCAGGAACAGGCTGCCAGCTACACCGCCCTCCAGGATTGATCCGCCTACGGGTTGGCTGTTGCCGCTTCCAGCATCTGGAACAGCCGTGTGACAGACTGCTGGCTGACCTGTTCATACAGCTTCATTTCATCTTGCACCGGAACCCCAAGATCTTCCTCAAACCGGGCCCTGGATGAATGCGCTGCATAATGCTTCTGCTCGGTACCGCCAAGATTTGACTGGAAAATACCGGCCGCACTCACAGGCAGAAAATCTTCATACACGATTGGCTCGGCCACAATCGCACCCGCTGCCAGCAATGCATCCAGTGACCTTGTCTCGCCATTCTCTGCCAATTGCCTGAACAGGTCCTCATCCTTCATTTCATAGCGGAAAAAAGCCAACTGTTCTTTACGCAACTGCTCAAGGTCATCAGGGAATGACTGAAAAACGGCCGCCAGGCGATCACCATAGGCTGAGCCTGCACTGCCTTCATTATTATGGCTACGTGCCTGTTCCAGCAAACTATCGTACAAAGCACGACCTTTAGGCGTCAGGGCAACACCACGCTGCTCGATCTCGCCAAAGCGGGCCGTATGCGTGCCGCCTTGCTGATCTCCTGCAAACATGATCTTTTCCTCAAGTGCCTTGAAACTGGTTTGACGCAGCAAAATAGGATGCTGCCGTTTGGGTGGCCCCTCAATCACGGCTTTCGGATCCATTCCCTGCAAACGCATCTGCGCCTGGACCGCATCAATATCCAATGTTCTTGGCGTCAAATGATTGATATGTGGACCTTTGAAACACACGACGTCTGCAATCAGGCGATGTGCATCATGCAATTGCCGATACATTTCTTTTGAAACGGTCGCTTCCTGGTGCCAGCGGAAAATTTCCTTGACCTCTGATACAAACCGCTCTGCCTCTTCATCCGAGAACCCCTTGCCAGCTTCATGTTGCGCTAGCAGGTGGATTAATTCACCTGAAAAAATCTGTCTTTTTGCAAGAATCTCAGTTGCCGTCAATCGCAACGAGGCGTCTTCGATCAACTCCAGACGCAGCAAAGAAGTAAACACGCGAAAAGGATTGATTTTAAGAGATGCCTCGTCGATAGGCCGGAAAGCCGTTGCATGTACAGGCACACCGGCCACCGATAGGTCATAATAACCCACCGGATACATGCCCATGACACGAAACACACGGCGCATGGTATGCAATTCCTCGGGCTTTCCTAAACGAATTGCCCCATGACGCTCAACATCCAGTCGGGCCAGTTCATTGGTATCGGCAAGACTTTCCCGCAATTGAGGATTATTTTTCAAAACCTGCGCATTAACCTCGCTCACAATGTCCAGCAGTGTTCCATACAGAGGCACTTCTTCACGATACATGTCGGACATGGCCCTGGAAAAACGGGAGCGGATTTCATCTGCAGAGATAAATTGAGTAATAGTCATTAATAGCTGCCAAACAAGTTAAAAATCAAATTGCCCCGCTCATACAGCAAAGACAAAAAAGGAAGAATTCAGGCAATTCTATGTTCCTGTCCTGCTTACGGTCAAACGATCTTATCTCACCAGTTAATGCATAAAACTCATTAATTATCTAAATAAATGCCATTATCCTTGCACGCTTCCCAAACTGATCAAGCGTCAAATTAAAAACTGCATCAATGATCCGGTTGCGATAGCTGGCATTGCCTTCCTGCTTTTGCAGGTTTTCATGGGCAATTTCTCCGGCAATCCCCATGCACGACACCGCGGCAACCGCTGCCAAAAACGGAGAATCTGTCACCGATAAAAATGCCCCCACCAGGGAACTGCACATACAGCCCGTTCCCGTGACACGGGACATCTCAGGGCGACCGTTTTCAATAAAACACACCTGCGTTCCATCTGAAACAACATCAATAGCACCGGTAATCGCAATGGTCGCATTCAATTTTTGGGCCACCTTCTTTGCAAACACCTGCATTGCCTCCCTGTCCCCATCAAAAAACGTGGCAGCGTCAACCCCCCGGGTCTGCTCATCCAGTCCGGCCAACACTTTCATTTCTGACAAATTTCCCCGGATGACCGAGCATCTTAACTGCGCCAGCAACAAACGGACCGCTTCAGTTCGATAAGGCGTGGCACCCGCCCCGACAGGGTCCAATACCACCGGAATGCCCTGCTCATTGGCCTGTTTGCCAGCTGCCAACATTGAAGTGACGGTTGTTTCATTCAGGGTTCCGATATTAATAACCAGTGCTGAAGCAATAGAAACCATGTCCTTTACTTCACGGATGCTGTCCGCCATGACGGGCGAAGCGCCGATCGCAAGGGTCATATTGGCGCAGTCATTGACCGTGACATAATTAGTTATATGATGAACCAATGGCGTGCTGGCACGAATCTTGTCCAGTAAGGTTGCTATATCGATTTTCAGCTGACTCATCATTTTCTCCGGATACTCACCAGGCCACGCCCGTATTAAACACGGTCTTATTTTACTCTTCAAGAAGCAGGCGCCTGTCAATATACATATGACCGGTTAACTAGATGATCAGGCCATTAGATGGATTGGCATTTTTTTGCGTAAGACATTACTGACAAGCCTTGCCCGTGGGCAAGGCTTCCTTTGCGCGACGCCCGGGGTCTCAGGCTTTGCGAGCAATAAACTGAGCGACAGCACCCTTGCCTGTATGAAGCTGGCCCTCATGAATTTCCCGCACACACTCCCTGCTTTCCAGAATGGAATAGGATGCAAAAGCCTGCGCCAGCTCCTCTGCGGTGACCAGCATATCCGGATTGGCCGGACCACCGGTGCGATACTCAAGCTGATCGGGCGTATAAAGCTCGGCCAATAACACTCCATCGGGTTTAAGGGTTTTACGGATTTGTTGATACAAAAAAGGCCGGTTTACCGAAGGCAGATGGCAAAAAATCATGATCACGGCATCATATTCTGCTTCAGGTAACTCATGCATCGTAAGATCGGCATGGATGGTATGTACTTCTGTCTGCCTGAGAGCAGCCAATTTACGGGTTTTCTCAAGACCCGATTGCGCATAATCCAGCGCCCAGACCTGATTACCCATTTGCGCCAAAAACACCGCATTACGCCCTTCCCCCTCGCCAACACACAAAATCTTTTGCGGCGTTTCCGGCGTATCAAACAAGGCTTTGTTTTCTTTCAGGAAATCATTGGGTTCAGTACCATAAACATACTCTTCTCCTGCAAACCGTTCATTCCACATTCAAATCCCCTATTACAAAAAAAAAGTACCAATAGCCAGCCATCCCACCTGCCTGCCGTACCTGATAACTGTACCGCTCAACCATCAAGGCAGGCACTGTTTGGCCTGGCGTAAATGACCAACATCGTAACATTGAATTTAGATATCGTTAGGCAAGCCCATTTCATCAACACTGGGGTTTACCATAATCAATTCAATTATTTCTTGACTTCCCTCAAACATCCCATATAATTACGCCAATCAAGGGGAGTAGCTTTCTTCCGCCGCATCGTCATTTCGATGGTTTGCCTGTTACGCAAACGTCCGGTGCCCGGGTAACAGTCCAACTGTTGCAAGCAAGACCTTGCCATTACGGGCAAGGTGCGTCTTCTCTCTAAAAGACGGCCTGTGTCCTGATGGATCAGGCCTTTTTGTTTTTTTATGCGTACCATTCCCCTCATCTATATGGAATACGCATGGACAGACTCAAGCCAGATCCGTTTCTCTTTCCAATTTTTGTTATTTCAAAGGGTAACTGATGCTTGAATTTTTACAAACACTAAGCTGGGCGGCAATCTTCCAGATTATTCTGATTGACATTTTGCTTGGTGGTGACAACGCCGTGGTTATCGCCCTGGCTTGCCGCAACCTACCCAAAAAACAGCGTATGCAAGGCATCTTATGGGGTACCGCCGGTGCCATTGGCCTGCGTGTCGTCCTGATTGCTTTTGCACTCACCTTATTAACGATTCCTTTCCTGAAAATTGTCGGGGCCTTAATGTTGGTGTGGGTGGGCGTTAAGTTACTGATTCCCGAAGATGATGCCCATGGCAATATTGAAGGCAGTACGTCAATTATGGCGGCAGTCAAAACCATTATCGTGGCTGACTTCGTCATGAGCCTGGACAACGTGATTGCGATTGCCGGCGCGGCCCAAACCGCCAACCCCGATCACCAGATTGGCCTGGTGGTCTTTGGCCTTATCGTAAGCGTCCCTATCATTATCTGGGGTAGCACAATCGTCTTGAAACTGATCGACAAATTCCCTGTCGTGATTACTTTAGGTGCCGCTTTGTTGGGCTGGATTGCTGGCGGTATGCTGTTAACCGATATTTTCATCGTGGAAAAAATTGGCGAGCCTTCAGGCACGCTGAAACTGGCCGCTGAAGTTATTGGTGCCCTTACCATTGTGCTGCTGGGCAAATTCTTCGCCAGCCGTAAACTTAAAGCCAAAGCTGAAGCCCAGGCTTAAGATGGCAAGTGGCAGGTCTGGCCCTCTTGGGCATGACCACCGCCTTTAGGTAATCTGCAACTCATGAAAAACCGGACCGATGGTAACCCCATCGGTCCGGTTTTTTCTTAGCCAGCGGGCTGCCTGAATATTTTCAACCCGTTATGCCTGACAGGCAAAAAAATTGCTCAGCAAATCATATAATTAGCACTGTCCCATTTATATTTGCACCCCTCGCCCCTCATTGTTACCCGAAATATCATGCCAAGGGGCCCATGCATCTATATTTTTTTAATGAATACCGCAAGTTTTGTGTTTTGTAAAAAGGTAACAAACAAATGTTTCGAATGATGATGAATAGCAAAATTCACCGCGCTCAAGTGACCGAGGCGAATTTAGACTACGTCGGCTCCATAACCATCGACCAGGATATCCTTGATGCCGTTGGCATGCTTGCCAATGAAAAGGTGCATATTGTCAACAACAATAATGGTGCCCGCCTTGAGACCTATATTATCCCGGGCCAACGTGGCAGTGGCGTAATCTGCCTTAATGGTGCGGCAGCCCGCCTGGTTCAGAAAGGCGATATCGTCATTATCATGTCTTATGTGTATGTTGATGCCAACGAAGCCGCAAACCATCAACCTAAAGTAGCCATCATGGGTGAAAACAACACCATCAAGGAAATTATCGGCGCCGAGCCCGAAGCCACCATTATGTAATTTTTATCGGCCAGGTAATCTGCGGCATTGCCTGGCCTATTCGCATTTACAATGATAAAAATTAAACTGTGATGACAAATCACAACATTAGATTTGATATGCATCATTACTGTTATCAATACAATTTTCATTAATTGACGCCAATTGCAAGCATTATTAGAATCCAATAATGCTCAGCACCTTGAAAACACCTCACCCGCCATCACACTGGAAAACGCGCATTGCCGCCTGTTTCCTCTTGCTGGCCCTGGTATTGCGCAGCCTCATTCCGATTGGTTATATGCCGGCATCCAATGCAACGGCATCGGGGTTCATGACCCTGACCATCTGTAACCCCGAACACGGTTTTTATACCATTCAGGTTCCCATTGGCGACACCGCTACGCCAGACAGTGAAACCACCATTGCCAACGAATGCCCGTATGGGATACTCGCCCAGCAATTTTTCATTGACCCACCCCCACTACCTGATCCGCTTATCGCCAGACCAGCCATGGTCAGGCTATTTGCATTCAACAACACCCACTATCCGGTTTTCAATATCCGCGGCTCTCCTTTAGGTCCGCGCGCCCCTCCTTCTGTACTTGCCTGATTAATCTCACCGTTTTCCTGCATTCCCTTGCCTGATATAAACCCGTACTGACCTTGCCTGTTTTTTGTGCAAGCATCATGTGCCGTGTGTTTTCTTTTTTTTATCAGGCAATGCTGGAACGGTGTCTATCCAATTTTCAACAAATACAGAAACATGAAATCCTATAACCGTTTTCCCGCATTTTCCTATACCCTGCTTTCATCCACCTTGCTAGTAGCCCTGGCCGAACCCGTCATGGCACAAAAAACAGCCGACGTTACCCAGCTTGAAACAATCCTGGTTACCCAAGTCAACCCTGACTCCCCGCTTACTTATACCACAGACCCAAAACTGCCACGCCAGCCCCTTCCCGCCAGTGACGCCACCGATTACCTGAAAACCATCCCTGGTTTTTCAGCTTTACGTAACGGGGGTTCCAATGGTGACCCGGTTTTACGCGGCATGTTCGGCTCACGCATTAACATACTGACTAATGGTTCATCAATGCCTGGCGCCTGCGGCGGCCGCATGGATAATCCCGCCTCTTATATCTCCCCCGAAAACTTTGATGTACTGACGGTCACCAAAGGCCCACAAACCGTTATTTGGGGGCCAGGCGCCTCAGCGGGAACCGTGCGCTTTGACCGAACCCCACCCACCTTTGAAGAGGGTAAAAACATCAACTTCCAGGGAACCCTGGTCGGAGGCTCATGGGGACGCAATGACCAGACAGCAGACCTGGAGGCGGGCAATGACAAATTCTATGCCCGCGTGACTGCCAATCATTCACACTCCCAGGATTATAAAGACGGTGATGGAAATAAAGTGCATTCACGCTGGGATAAATGGAATACCGATCTCACCCTGGGCCTCACGCCTGATGCAAACACACTGTTGGAGTTGACCGCTGGCACTGGCGATGCAAAAACCGCCTATGCAACCCGCGGCATGGATGGCACAAAATTCAAACGTAAAAGTTATGGCCTGCGCTTCAAAAAGACAAACATCGGTTCCGTACTTGATGAGTTTGAAGCCCAGCTTTACTATAACCAGGCCGATCACGTGATGGACAACTTTCGCCTGAGACCCTACACCATGAAAATGGAATCCAATCCAAGGCGCACCACCTGGGGTGGTCGGGCAGCGGGCACTTTCCGTTTCAATGACAAGCTAAGCCTGGTTACCGGCCTGGATTTCCAGGAAAGCAAACATGAATTGCGCAAGTTTGCCCGCCAAGGCATGCAATGGATTCCCGCTACCGACATGCCCTGGAATGACAATGCCAAATTCAGCAATGTCGGACTGTTCGGAGAGCTGACCTGGCACACATCAGAATCAGGCAGGCTGATTGGTGGCCTGCGTTTTGACCATGCCACAGCCAAAGACCAAAGACAGGCCTCACTGACCACAGACTACAAGCGTGATGACACGCTGACCAGCGGTTTCCTGCGCTACGAACATGACCTGGACGGCATTTCATCCACGGTCTATGTGGGCATAGGACACACTGAGCGCTTCCCCGATTTCTGGGAACTGGTCTCTCCCGGTGCCGGCCCCAAAGGCTCGGTTAACGCCTTTCAGGGAATCAAGCCCGAAAAAACAACCCAGCTTGATTTTGGCGCCCAATACACGGGCGACCGCTTACAAGCCTGGTTTTCGGGCTATTTCGGCTACATTAACGACTTCATCCTGTTCGACTATGCCTCTGCCGGTAGCGGCGTGAAGCAGGTCCGTAATGTCAATGCCCGTATCATGGGTGCGGAAATGGGCGCATCCTACGATATGTCTGATTCCCTCAAGATCAGTAGCACTTTAGCCTATGCCTGGGGCAAAAACAGTGATGACGGTCGCCCCATGGCACAAATGCCCCCCCTCGAGGCACGGATCAGCCTGCAGTATGATGATGGCTCATGGTCTGCCGGTGCGCTATGGCGCCTGGTTGCCCCACAAAAACGCTACGCCACCAATCAGGGTAATGTTGCCAGCAAAGACTTTGGCCCCAGCGCAGGTTTTGGCACACTGGCCCTGAATGCCGGCTATGCCTTTAACGATAAGATCAAGCTGACTGTAGGTATCGACAACCTGTTTGATAAAACCTACAGCGAGCACCTGAACCTGGCGGGTGTCGGCTCATTTGGCTATGCAGCCAACACCCGTATCAACGAACCCGGCCGTACTGCCTGGGCAATGTTGAATATCAAGTATTAAGGCCGTTTTTATTTCTTCATGCAGGCCTGGTTAACCGCCCGGACAAAGTCGGGCAGGTTATCCACCTGCATTTTCTGCATGGCACTGGATCGCTGGACTTCTACGGTACGCACGGCAATATAAAGCTCATCGGCAATCACCTTGTTCGTTTTTCCTTGCAAAACCAAGTCCGTCACCTGCTTCTCCCTTGGCGACAAAGATTCATAAAGCGCTCGCAAATGACCGGAACGCCGGTTCTGTTCAGCCTGCGCCAGCGCGTTCCCAAGGGCAACATCCATCTGCGCCAGCGTAACCGGTTTCTGTAGAAAATCCACGACCCCTTTTTTCAACATATTAACAGCCATGGGCACATCGGCATGACCTGTAAGAACAATCACCGCCATGGTGCTATTGGCCTCAAGCAAATGCTGGTAAAGCTCCTCCCCACTTAAATGCGGCATACGAATATCAAGGATAACAACACCTCCCTTGCCAATATCAGCCCCTTCCAGAAAAGAACGCCCATCAGGCCAGGTACGAGCATCATAGCCAAGGCTTTGTAGCAAGAAAAGCAAAGCCTCCCTTACCGAAACATCATCATCGACTATATGGATAGGTAAAGTCTCAGTATTAGCGCTCATCGTTACGCTTCAGCTCCTTCTGGTTTGTCGCATTCTCTTTAATTGGCAATTTCAAGGTGACCATGGCACCGGCAACACCATCACCGCGATTATCCAGCAACAGGTTCCCCCCTATCACGCGCATTAAGCGCTCACAGATCACCAGCCCCAATCCAAGCCCCTGTTCTTTATTGGTCCGGAAAGGAACAAAGGGAAAGTCAAGCTGCTCTTGGGAAAAACCACCGGCATTATCCATAATTGCGATACCTAAAAAACCATCGTCAAAGTGCCGAATGGAAATATCAACCTGTGTGGCCTGCTGTTGCCAGCAATTCAGCAAGCTATTCACCAACACCTGTTCTATCACACTGGGCACGGTAACCAATACCAAGTCAGCCGGGATATCGATATGTATATCCATAGGGTGCCGTTCATTTTGCAAACGCACAAACTGAATGCTCTTGCCTACAGCCTGGGCAATATTCACCGGCATACTCTGATAATTGCGATCGGATTTGACCCATTTACGCAAATTCTCAATAATTTGTGTAATGCGCTCAACCTGTTCTATGATTTTATCCAGCACCGGAATCATTTCTGAATTTGTTTGCTGCTTTTGCAAGCGATACCGGGTCCCTTCGGCATAATGCCTGATCACCGAAACCGGCTGGTTCACCTCATGCGCGACGCCTGACGCCATTTCTCCAAGAATATTCAACCTGTCTGCATGCATCATCATTCGCTCATAGGTACGCATTCGCTCATAAGCCTGCGTTATCTGTTTTTGCCTGCGCCAGGCCAGCCAACTTACCCAGCCATAATTCAGGAAAGACAGCAAAACAAGCAATAAGGCCAACCCAACCCAGGTTTTGTACTCAGCCACCCAGTCCTGAATGCCAATCCAGACCGATTGCTGAAAAGGGTGCCGGCGAATACTGTGCAAAATTTCCTCTACCCGGGTTGAAGCCACCACCGGAGACCATCCCGGCAATGAAGCGCCAGCACGATTCTGCAATAACAACGAACCTACCCTGGTGGCCAGGGCATCAGGCACATCTGGCAAAGCCGCCAATGACCAGTTAGGGAAAAGCTCGGTACTGCCCGCACAGGCACTCTGGTTATTGACCGGATGCAAGAGTTGAAAGTGCGAGCGGTCCAGAATACCTTGAGCGTGCATTTCCTCCATCAGGCACAAAGGGGCAATAGCGGCATCCACCTGCTTCCGGTCAAGCAACAATAAGGTCTGGTCAATGGGATAATCGGTGAATACCAATGCATAATCCCGATTTTCACGCAATTGCGCATCATGCAGCAATTTATAAGCCAGCAAAAAACCGCCAAAGGCATTTTCCTGTACCGCAGCAATGGTTTTATCGTGCAACTGGGTTATATCACGCAAACCACTGTCCTTGCGGACCCATAATGCACTACCGACCAACTCGGCAGCCTTTGGCTGCGTATCATCCACTCGATTCAAGGTAGCCAGCCAACGCATTTCCGCCCCCGTTTTCATGGATAAAAACTGCGCCTGTGGCGCCAGCACAAAGTTGACTCTGTTATCCGCAATCATCTGTTCCGCATCCGCCAGCTTCATAGGCACCAAAATAAACGTTTCATTTTCCCATTGTGCAGACAGCCAATTCAACCATGGTTGCCATTCCTGCTGGGCTACTTCTACCCCACGTGGTGCCAGTATGCCTACATACCAGGTTTTGGCAGAAAGCACGCCCGAATAAGCCACCATACAGAACAGCAACAACATCTGGTAAAAATGCCTGCAGGAAAATTTCATTGTTTATTTGTCCTAAATCAAAACCACCCGGCTTATGTGGAGTTCCACAATATCAACGGTTTCGTCTATTTCCGAAAATGGCCCTATCAACCCCCGGTTTGAACTGGCATCAGGCAATTGGCCCCGCCGTCTTACTTTGGAACGTTGTCATTTTTATAGGAATTTAACATGAGAACACTGCATAAAAGCCTGATGGCCGCCGCAGTTCTATTCGTCGTGGCTTATGGTGGCGCAGCCATCCTTCCGCAGACCAGAGTCCCGGATACCGCTACAAAAGTAGATATCAACGATAAAGCGCTGATCAAACGTGGCGCTTATATTGCCCGGACTGCAGACTGCGTAGCCTGTCACACCAGCCCAAACGGTGCCGAATATGCGGGTGGACTGGCCATGGAGACGCCGGTTGGCGCGATTTACTCCACCAATATTACGCCCGATCCTGAAACAGGTATCGGCAATTACTCTTTGGCGCAATTCATCGGCGCTGTCAAGCACGGTGTTCGTGGTGATGGACAGGCCTTGTATCCCGCCATGCCCTATCCGTCTTATGTGATTATGCCTGACGAAGATCTGGAGGCCCTTTATGCCTATTTCATGTCTGAGGTCAAACCGGTCAAGCAACAAAATGCTGCTTCCACCATACCGCCGGTATTGAACTGGCGCTGGCCCATGGCCTGGTGGCAATTGGTGTTTGCGTCTGAACGGGATTTTGTGCCCGACCCCAACGCCGATGAAGTGATCAATCGTGGCGCCTATCTGGTAGAAGGACCGGGCCATTGCAGTGCCTGTCATACGCCTCGTGGGATTGCCTATCAAGAACTGGCCCTGAGCCTGAGCGATGGCGATGATTTCCTTTCGGGTGCCGTGATTGACGGCTGGCGAGCCAAGAGCCTGCGTGGAGAAGCCCGCGGGCTGGCATCCTGGAGCCAGGAAGAACTGGAACAATTCCTGTCTACCGGCCGCACCGACAAGGTTGCCGCTTTTGGTGCCATGGCTGATGTTGTACAACATAGCACCCAATACTTCACACCTGAAGATATTGCCAGCATGGCCAAATACCTGAAACAGCTGCCGCCCGTCAAGGGCAGGGAAATAAGCTTGCCTGCCAAAGCGGATACCACAACCGAGGAACTGCTTAATGGCAACTACACCAGCCGTGGCGCCGTTTTATACACAGAACACTGTACCACCTGTCACCGGGCTGACGGCAAAGGCGTAGCACGTATTTTTCCTGCCCTGGATGCAAACAGCGCAGTCTTCGCCAATAATGCCCAATCGGTTATCCAGATCACCCTGGAGGGCGGCAAAATGCCTGATACACCCGCTGACAGAATGGCCTTCAGCATGCCCGCATTCAACCACCTGAGCGACCAGGATATAGCCGAGGTCATTAACTTTATCCGCAATAGCTGGACCAACCAGGCACCGCTGATTGATGCAGGCGAGATCGCAAAAATACGCCATTTCATCTCAGGCAAAGCTCCCCATATCACCGCAACAGGAGATCAACATGAATAAAATTATCAAATGGTCTGTCATGGCAGCAACCGTCATCGCCATCGGTGCGGGTGTTTATCTGGTCCAGTCTCCCTCCCTGACTGACGCCAAACCCATCAGCTTTGATATTTTGGATAAAGACAAAAATGTCGTCGGTCAATACCAAATTCCTGATGACACCACCATTGCCCAGGAACCCAACGCTGAGGAAATCATGTATGGCAAACGGCTAATGAATGAAACCAAACGACTGTTGCCTCAACATGTCGGTGCCTCAATGAACTGCAGCAGCTGTCACGTGGCGCAAGGCAAGTTAAACATGGGCGCACCTTATTTCACGACATCCAACAGCTATCCAAAAGTGATGCCACGCGCGGGCAAAGAAGTTGACCTGACCGGCCGCATCAACGGCTGTTTCCAGCGCTCCATGAATGGCAAGCCGTTGGACCCGAACTCGCGTGAAATGAAAGCCATGATTGCGTATGTTGATTGGGTTGGCCAGAAAGTACCCAAAGCGCTGAAGGTAAAAATACAGAATGCCGGCAAAATCAATGAAGAACTGGTTCCTGATCCTGTCAATGGCAGGGCGCTGTACGCTGCACAATGCGCAAGCTGTCATGGAGACAATGGTGAAGGCCTGAAAGACAGCCGGGGGGATATTGTTTTTCCGCCATTATGGGGAGATGAGTCCTTCAATATCGGTGCAGGCATGGCACGCACCTACAAGGCAGCCGCTTTTATTAAATACAATATGCCGATGGGTGTGCAAAAGCATGGAGCCTGGGGCCAAGGCAACGTCTTAAGCGACCAGGAAGCGGTAGACATTGCCGAGTACTTTACCCACATGCCTCGCCCCGACTTCCCGGGTAAAGTCAATGACTGGGCCAAAGGCAACAAACCCAAGGATGCACGCTATTGATATTAACCATGCAGGCCATTAAAAACTAGCCATTACACCAACAACCCTCTTTAACCGGACCATACGTCCGGTTTTTTTTATGTCCTTTATGCAGGAATCTGCTCTGGCACACTCCCGCTTGACAAGTATCTTTCAGGGAACAAAAATTGAACCACCAGCAACAAGTACATTAACAGCAGCAGGTTTTGGGGCTGCCTGACCTGCCAGCGTGGCAAAGCCCCAATCAAAAAGCGGGTAGTGAATGAAAGCAAGGCGACAATCAATAAGGTATCAGCGATGCGGTCAGGAAACTCATTGAATATTTCCCCGGTAGCCGTTTTTTTCTGCTGAAGTGGATGCCTGGATCCATACGTAAAATACCCCATCAAAACAGATACCCCGCCAACAGCAGCCTTGATTTTTACTTGGCAAAACTTGAAAATCCAGATTAATCCACATTGACGCAGACATTTTTTCGAAAAACCAAAAAAACCATGAAAATCAACTATCTAAAGCATCATTCAAAACAACTTGCTTAATTTTCAAAATAAAGGTATACTTGGGTAAATCGCTTAAAAAATAAGGCAATAAAACCAAGCACTTATAGCGATTTATTATATAAGCACATAAAAAAACCAGCAATCTCTCCATTCGGGCTTGCAAAAAAAACATAAATCATAAAATTGCAATAATAACGGGGTAATCTATCAATGCTTCTTCGTTTTGTTGCAAATAAAACTGGGGGCAAATCCGAGACGTTTGCTCACACCAAAGCATTATCAACAATTATTTTTATAAAGAGAAAAAATATGAAACTATTAACCAGACTTCGTGAAGAATTTTCCAGTCACACCGTAACCGTAGCCGAAAGCAAAAACAATGCTGAAAAACGCACTCAGCACAGCTATCAACGCGTTAATAACGGCATGCCATTCCTGCCGTCCAACCGCCTTGCCAAATCTGAAACCCTGAATTAACTCAAACAAAGGTCCGGCAACCCCTGCTAGACCTGCCATCAATAAAAAGGACATGCATTGGCATGTCCTTTTGTATTCTGCAGCAAAAACAATAAATCCGGATTATCTGTTTTCCATCCACTAATTCAACTGGATCTCAGCCTTTCCTATAATATCTTTCCATTTACCAAAATCACGACTGATCATTTTTGAAAAATCAGCTGAGGTACTATATTCAACCGTGATGCCGTTTTTTATGAAACTGTCTTCGGTGGACGGCAGCTCTGATATTTTCTTGATTTCCAAATTTAATTTATCAACAATTTCCTGAGGAGTATTTGCAGGAGCAACAATTCCAAACCAGCCCGAAACCTCAAAATCATTCAAACCAGCTTCCGCAGCAGTAGGAACCGCGGGCAATAACGGCGAACGTTTCTGTGTACTTAACGCCAATCCTTTCACTTTCCCGCTCTTGATATGAGGCGCCAAAATGGTCAGCGTATCTACTGATACATCTACCTCTCCGCCAAGCAAACCGGTAATGGCCGGTGCACTGCCCTTATAGGGAACATGTAATAAATCCACTGACACCAGACTTTTAAACAACTCTCCCGTCAAATGACATAATGTTCCATTGCCACATGAAGAATAAGTAAGGGCACCCGGCCTTTCTTTTGCCAATGCGATTAAATCCTGCAATGAATCAACATTAACCTTTGGATTAACGGCAATCACATTAGGAACAGAAGCCACTAATGACACAGGCACAAAATCCTTAATAGGATCAAACTGAATTTCTTTTGCCAGATTCGGCAATATCGTTAGCTGTCCAGTCGTTGCGACCGATAAGGTATAACCATCCGGTTTGGCCTTTGCCGCCGCTTCGGCTGCAATTGCAGTGCCGGCACCCGGTTTGTTGGAAACCACTACTGGCTGCCCCAAAGCGTTAGACAATTCTTTTGCATAATATCTGCCAATGGTATCGGCACCACCCCCTGGAGGAAATGGCACAATCAAGGTAATGGTTTTTGATGGCCAATCCGCAGCATGAGCCACACTGCATAATATGGCCATACCTGCCACAGCAAATGATTTTGCTATTTTATTTAGGGTTATATATTTTTTCATCGGCTTCTCTCAAAATAACTTACTGACAACAGTCCAGAAATTGTTTTAAGAGAATAGCACCCGAAAAATAATAATTAAAATTAATTGTTATTATATGATTATATGCATAAATAACATATTAATTTTTAATATCAATAACAAGACGACTCCACTACCTAAAATCGTATTGCGCCAAGCAACCTACATCAAACGCCATAACCCCATCTCCCAAAATGCGACTTCCATGCGGGTGGCAGTGCCAAACGTTTGTTTTACCCGATTCATGCCTACCTCGGTCAAATCGGCACACAAGCGCTCTAACAACTCTTTTTCCACCTCAATGGCATCCTGAAACTCCTGGCCAGCGTACATTTCTATCCACTTCCGGTAGGGATTACCTTCCAGCTTGGTAAACGGTTGCTGCATCAGCCAAGTACCAATTTCGGCATAGCCCATCATGCAAGGCGCCAAGGCGGCATGCAATTCAGCCAGCCCACCGCTTAAGCCACGATCCAGTACAAAACGGGTATAGGCCACACAGGCGGAAGATTCCTTTTCTTCCAACAATTGCAGCTCGCTGATGCCCCACTCCTTGCAGTAATCAATGTGCAACCCGATTTCCAGGTCAAGCAATGCATTGATGCCCGCCTGCCCGTAACGCATATCGGCAAAGTTATCGCTTTTATATACGGCCAGTCCCCATGCACGGGTAAACTGGATCAGGAACAGGTAGTCCTGTTTCAGGTAATGCCGGAAACTTTCCGCAGGCAGCGTTCCCGCCCCTAACTGGCGCACAAACTCATGTTGTGTATAGGCCTGCCAATCTTCGGCACATGATTGCTTTAGCTGCTCAAAATATGACATTTCCAAAAAGCTCCTGGAAAATAAAACAAACTTGAAGTATTAACAGTAAAACAGTAATAAACACTATGACTGTTTTACTGTTTCAGTTAATTAACGGTACCCTTGCCTTGCCTGAAGACCGGGGGTTGCCTCGCACTGACTCGTGTCAATAAGTAATCAAGGTTCAATCGCGTAATCAGCCAGTGCCGGTACCTTGTTTTTAATCAGGCCCTGTTCCTGCATGAAACGGGCAAAGGTTTCATAGCGTCGTTGGCCAAGTGCGCCCGGCAGCAAGGCAAAACGTGGCAAGGTATCTTTCCAGGCCCGGCGGTTAAGTTCATTATCCAGTTCCTTGGGTTTATAGTCCTTGAAAACTGTCCATGCCTCATCGGGGTGATTCACAATGAACTGCACCGCTTTTTCCAGTGCCACGTTAAAACGGCGATATTTATCATGATCTCGGTCTTTGTTGTTGACCACCATAATCAACTCATCATAGGCAGGCACCCCTTCCTCTTCAACATAGAAAGCATGGCCGGGATGGTTTTCAATATCAAGCTGGTTCAGCTCGAAATTACGGAATGCTCCCACCACGGCATCAACCTTGCCGGTAATCAAAGAAGGAGACAATGACCAGTTCACATTCACCAGCTCCACATCATCAACCGTCAGGCCTTTTGCCCCAAGCATGACTTTTAGCAGGATATCCTCAAAGCCTCCCACGGAAAATCCGATTTTCTTGCCTTTCAAATCGGCAATTGACTTGATGTTGCTGCTTTTAAGCGTAACCAAGGTATTCAGGGGAGTGGCAATCAGGGTGGATACGCGTGTCAGGGGCAAGCCTTCATCAATTTGCATATGCAACTGGGGCTGGTAAGTCACTGCCATATCCGCCTTGCCTGCCGCCACCAGCTTGGGGGGCATTGAAGGATCTGCCGGTTCCTGTATCTCCACCGCCAAACCCTGCTCGGCAAAATAACCGTTCTTTTCAGCAACCACAATAGGCGCATGATCGGGGTTGACGAACCAGTCCAGCAAAAGCGTAACCTTGTCTTGGGCCAAGGCCTGGGCACTGACAAACAGGCTAACAGCACACGCGGCCAGCCATTTTTTACCTGAAACTGAATTTTTCATATTCTTCCTGAACGTTCTCATCTTACGAAAGGTTAGTTTTAAATTAAAATAATTTATGCCTGCCAGCAAATCAATTTGCGCAACAGGTAATCAACACTAAAGTACAACAGCAATGAAAGGCAGGCCAGCACAATCAGCGAGGCAAATACGGTATCCACCTGCATGCGGGCATTGGCGTGCAGCATCAAGTAGCCCAGCCCGTTGCTGGAGCCAACCCACTCTCCGATTACCGCACCAATAGGGGCTACCGTGGCTGCCACCCGCAAACCCGATGCCAGTGATGGCAAGGCCGCTGGCAGACGGATTTGCCATAGCACCTGCGCATGGCTTGCCCCCATGGTTTGCGCCAGTTGCAACCAGTCACGGGACGTGCGCTGCAAACCGTCATAACAGGCCGAAGTCACCGGAAAAAAGATAACAATGGCTGCCATGACCACCTTGGAGGCCATGCCATAACCCAACCAGATCATCAGAATCGGTGCCAGGGCAAACACCGGGATGGCCTGGCTTACAATCAGCACCGGCAACAGCCATACCCTGAACGATCGTGACCATTGCAACAGCATGGCACTGGCAAATCCCAACAGGCATCCCAGCACCATACCCATGATAATTTCAGCCAGCGTGACCAGGGCATGTCCGGCAATCAGGGAACGTTGCTCCCACAAGGCATTCAATACCCGTAACGGGCCTGGCAAAATAAAATGCGGAGCATTGGTCAGCAATACAACGGTTTGCCACAAGGCCAGCAGGCCAGCGGTAATCAGCAACAGCCGTAGCCCGGGAGAGGTTTTATGGATATTCACAGGACAGGCCCCTCCTGGTCTTTTTGCAAATAGGCCAGCAATTGCCCCTGCCAGGATAATATTTGCGTATCCTCCAGGGCACGCGGTGCCGGCGTATCAATGGCAAACATCATTTTCAAGACCACCGGGCGCTCTGTCATGACCCAGACATGGTCACTTAAACGCAACGCTTCCAGTGGATCGTGGGTAATCAACAATACGGTTTTGCCATGCAGCAAGGTAGCGGCCAAATCTTGTAATTGGAGCTTGGTAATGGCGTCCAATGCCGAGAATGGCTCATCCATTAACACCACTGGCTTGTCTTCCATTAAGGTACGGGCCAGTGCCACACGCTGCCGCTGGCCACCCGACAGGTGTTCGGGCCTGCTTTGCGCCAGGCCACCCAAGCCAAGCTGCCCAAGCATCGCATTGGCGCGTTCCTGGTGTTGGGCCGAGACCTGTTTACGCAAACGGGCCCCCAGCAACACATTTTGCTCTACCGTAAGCCACGGCAACAAAGCATCACGCTGTCCCATCCAGGCAATCCTGTCATGCAAAGGCAACCCATCATCGGCCTCAATATGACCGGTCAGTGCCGTACCGCTTAACAAGCCCGCAATACTTTGCAGCAAGCTGCTTTTGCCAACCCCGGAGCGACCCAGTATGCTATGCCAACACCCGCCCTTGAAGTGACCATCCAAACGGCTGAACAAAGGTTGGCCTGCGTAACCCAAGCCTATATTCTGCAGGCTGATTCCCGGTGACATAATTGAAAACGACTCCTTTAGCACAGCAATGGATAATTATTCTGATCATTGCGTGGTGGGCAAAAGGAAACCATGAAGAAATACCGGCCATGGACAGGCCAGTAAAACGCATCCTATTTCCTCCGCCAGTACGAACTGGATCAGGTTCACGGGTGTTTTCTCAGCCTTACCATAATGGGCAAGGCACCCCGACAAGATGCTGGCAGTCTAGCTCATTATGGCAAGGCTGTCCATACAAGCTATCGATTGATGGCAAGATACCCGCTCAGGTAACTGCCTGGCCATGCCCCTTGGTAATCAAGGCAAGCGTTTGCTGTGCAATCACCCATTCTTCGTTGGTGGGAATGATATAAACACCGACTTTACTGTCATTGGTGCTCAGGCACGACTGATTACTTTCATTGCGGACCGGGTCAATGCGAATACCCAGCCAGGCCAAGTGCTCACATACCTTTTGTCGTACTAGCGGGCTATTTTCACCAATACCGGCAGTAAACACCAGGGCATCCAGCCCCTGGGTTGCGGTCAGCAACCCTGTAATGCCTTTGGCAATATGGTAGGCAAAATACGCCATGGCCAACTTTGCACGCGGATCAGGATTATCCTGCAGGTCACGAACATCGGCACTGATGCCGGACAAGCCCTTTAATCCCGATTCCTTATAAAGCAGGTGCTGGATTTCATCATGTGTCATGCCCTGCTCAAGCATCCATAACACCACTCCAGCATCCATCTGGCCACAACGGGTACTCATGGGCAAGCCATCCAGCGCGGTAAAGCCCATGGTGGACTCCAGACTGCGACCGTCTTTCATGGCGCATGCCGATGCACCAGAGCCCAAATGGGCCACCACCACCCTGCCCGCCGCCAGATCAGGATAATCCTGGCGCAGTTTTCCAGCGATATATTGATACGACAGACCATGAAAGCCATAACGGCGAATGCCTTCCTTATAGTAAAACTGGGGCAAGGCAAAGCGGTCTGCCACTTCAGGCTTGGAACGATGGAAAGCGGTATCAAAACAGGCCACCTGCCTGATATGCGGCCAATTCTCAAAAATCACATGAACCGGCTCCAGGTTGTTGCGCTGATGTAGGGGAGCCAACGACACCAGGGCATCCAGCTTTCTTAGCACCTCATCATTCACCATGACACTGCGATCATAATCAGGGCCACCATGCACAATGCGGTGCCCCACGGCCAGTGGCTCTTTGGTAATAACGGTACCCAGCCAATCACCAACGACACGCTGGGAAAGTTGCAGGTTTTGTGCCTGTTCCGGCTGCAGCGCCTGCTCTATCAGGACCTTTTGGTCTCTGCCCTTAACCTTGAAAAATGGCTGCTTGCCACCAATACCCGATACCTGCCCGCCAAAAGCAAACTCAAGCGCATTGAGGCCATCAGTTTCATACACATGGAATTTCAAGCTTGAACTTCCGGCATTCATGACTAAAATTGTGTCTTGCATCGTCAACCCGCTCATTATTTTCCAATTGCCTTTTTTTTCAGCAAACTGTCAGCATATACCACTGCAACCGCACATGAAGCCAAACGGGTTCGCTCACTGTCTGCCCGGCTGGTAAGAATAATGGGGACGCGCGCACCCAACACAATCCCTGCCGCATCGGCACCGGACAAAAACGTCAAATTCTTCACCAGCATATTGCCGGCTTCCAGATCTGGCACCACCAAAATCTGGGCATGACCGGCCACTGCGGATTGAATGCCCTTGATTTGGGCGGCCTCGGGGCTAATGGCATTATCCATGGCCAACGGACCATCCAGGATGCCCCCCTTGATTTGCCCCCGATCAGCCATTTTGCATAGGGCTGCCGCATCAATGGTGCTTTGCAGTTTTTCAGTGATCTGCTCTACGGCCGACAGGATGGCCACACGAGGGGTATCCAGCCCCAGGGCAAGATGCAGGTCTATCGCGTTACGGATAATATCGGCTTTTTCACATAAAGTCGGAAAAATATTAATCGCACCATCGGTAATGAACAGCAGTTTATCGTAGCTGGGCACATCCATGACAAAAACATGGGATATTCGGCGTTCGGTACGCAGGCCACCGTTATAGCACAATACCGAATGCAGCAACTCGTCACTATGCAAGCTGCCTTTCATCATCAGCGTTGCCCTGCCTGCCTGTACTTCGGCTACCGCCGCATCGGCCGACGCATGGCTGTGTTCGGTGTTAATAATTTGCAAGCCACTGATATCCAGGGAATTTTCCAGGGCCACCTGACGAATCCGCTCTTCAGGTCCCACCAAGACCGGGATAAAAAGGTTTAACCTGCCTGCCTGTACGGCACTGGACAGGGAAACTTCATCGCAAGGGTGAACAACGACACAAACATGCTTTTTTTCAAGGTTGGCGGCTGTATTCACCAGCTCCTGAAAACGATCGTTTCGATTCATAAAAAATTTCCTATACTTACCCGGGTACATTGACCACGCAAAGGGATGAACATCAAGCCAAAAAACATAATCCAGTCAATTATGAAACATTTTCATTACAATACCAATGATTAAAGCGTATACCTACTGATTTTTCAAATTGAACATGGCAAAAAGCAATCAAGAGCCCCTTCCGTCACCTCCCTCTGGTGGACCTTTGCCTTCTAGCAAAGATGAAACTACTGGCCTATTAGCATGGATGCCCGGTCTTCACACACTGCTTCACTATCGCAAGGAGTGGCTTCGACATGACCTGGCAGCTGGCCTGGTCCTTGCCACCGTACTGATTCCGATTGGCATTGCCTATTCAATTGCAGCCGGGCTGCCCGGCATTTATGGTCTCTATGCCACCATTATCCCCTTGCTCGCTTATGCCATTTTCGGGCCCAGCCGTTTAATTGTGATTGGCCCCGACTCTGCCTTGGCAGGCATCATCTTTGCAATTATTGTGCCGATGGCGGCAGGCAACCCCGAGCGGTTAGTCACCCTGGCCAGTGCGCTGGCCATTATTTCCGGCATTATTACCATCCTTGTCAGCCTTCTGAAACTTGGCTTTATTACCGAACTGATCTCCAAGCCTATCCGCTACGGCTACATGAACGGTATTGCACTGACTGTGCTTATAGGCCAAACACCTGCCCTGACAGGAATATCGGTGGACTCAAGCGGAATTTTTGCCAAACTGCAAGAAATCTGGCTGGCACTGGCCAACGCGCAAGCCAATAACACCTCCCTTATCATCGGAGGCACTTCACTTGCCCTGTTGCTAATTCTCAAGCGCTTCAGGCATTTCCCCGGTCCATTGCTGGTACTGGCCCTGGCAACCATTGTGGTTGCGTACTTCGGACTTGACCAGCATGGCGTTCAAATCCTGGGAACATTGCCAGAAGGATTACCCGCCTTCACCCTACCGCTGATCAGCAACGATGACGTGATTCCGGTGATTTTGGGTGCCGGCGCGATTGCCCTGTTATCGAGCTCGGAAACCAGCATTTTATCCCGCACCTATGCGGCCAAATACAATAACTACATCAACCCCAACAAGGAAATTTTCGGGCTGGGTGTTGCCAATTTTTTCACCGGTTTCTTTCAAGGTTTCCCCATCAGCAGCAGCGCCTCGCGCACGCCGGTATCTGAGGCGGCAGGGGCAAAAACCCAATTAGCCTGCATTACCGGAGCCGTTATTGTGGGCCTGCTCTTGGTTTTGGCACCCAACCTGCTTTATTTCCTGCCGGCCCCGACCCTGGCCGCTGTGGTCATTTCCTCTATCATCAATATTTTTGAGTTTAAAGATCTCAAGCGCATTTACCAGATTCAAAGATGGGAATTCTGGCTCTCTATTGTTTGCTTTGCAGGAGTCGCCGTATTTGGTGTTTTACCCGGCATCGGCATCGCAATCACCATTGCCATCCTGGAATATTTATGGGATGGCTGGCGACCACACTACGCGATTCTTGGCCGGGTCGATCAACTCAAGGGCTATCATGATATCAGCCGCCATCCAACAGCACGGCTTATACCTGGATTGATCCTGCTTCGCTGGGATGCGCCGCTTTTCTTTGCCAATGCTGAACTTTTCCATCATTGCGTCCTTGACTCCATTAGCAAATCACCACATGCCGTTCGACGGATTGTCATTACCTCCGAACCGGTGACCAATGTTGATGTCACGTCTGCCGACATGCTGGTTGAACTGGACGAACAACTGAAAGCAGCCGGTATAGAACTGTGCTTTGCTGAAATGAAAGATCCGGTCAGGGATAAGTTGCGCAAGTTCGGCCTGTCAGAGCGCTTTGGCAATGAGCGTTTTTTTCCAACAATCGGACAAGCCGTCAATGGCTATCTGAATGCATACATTGTTGAATGGATAGACTGGGAAGACAGGGTCTGATTATTACTGGAAAACAATTTTATGTGTATTGCCTACCTATCAATCAAGAAGCATCCCGAGTGGCCGCTTTTCATCGCCGCCAACCGGGATGAGTTTCACCACCGCAAGGCATTGGCGGCAGCCCCGTGGAAAAACAAGCCAGACCTTATTGCCGGCATAGACTGCGAGGCGGGCGGAACCTGGCTTGGCCTTAATAAAAATGGCCGGTTTGCCCTGCTCACCAATTACCGGGATATCCATTCGATCATGCCAGCCGCGCCAAGCCGCGGCTATCTGGTGAGTGAATTCCTGCTAAACGATATGCCGGCCCTTGATTATGCCAGCACGATTTTGGCTAAGGGAAAACAATACAATGCCTTCAACCTGGTGGTGGGCAATCGGGATAGAAGTATTTATATCAGTAATCGCGGTCTCCAGGCCCAACCCGTGGAACTGCAGCAGGGCAGCCATGTCCTGTCCAACCACCTGATGGATACCCCGTGGCCCAAGGCAGAGCGGCTGCGCAAGGCATTGGACAGCATTGAGCTTGATTTCCTGCCAGACCAATTGCCCGATATTTTTGATATTTTACGTGACAATACCCGGCCCCCCGATCATGATTTGCCCAACACCGGACTTTCTCTGGAACGTGAACGGCTGCTCAGCAGCCCGTTCATTGTCAGCCCCGATTATGGCACGCGCTGCTCAACCATTATCGCGATACATAAAAGTGGAAAAACCCTGTTCAGTGAAAGAATCTACAACCCTGCAGGAGAGCCCGTTTCAGAGACAAAATTTGACTTTTTGATTCAAGATTAAATGAATGAATCGTTCTTTAACGCTGCCTTCAGATAATCAACAAAAAGACGGATAATATTGGGCACATGCGGGCTGTACGGCCGAAGCGCGTAAATGTTTTCCCCAAATACACTAACCGGCTTCCATTGCGGCAAGACCGGCACCAGCCTTTCTTTCTTCAACTCAGCAACGACTGAAAAATCGGGTATGGCGGCAATACCCAAATCCGCCAGCACCAGCTCCCGGAGTGTTTCACTGTTATTGGCAGAAAAAGAACCGTTCACCGGCACACTAACCCTCTCGCCCCCGCCTTTCCTTCGTTCAAAATGCCAGGTAGGCAAAGAACCTGAACGCAGATAGCACAGGCAATTATGGCGGACAAGATCATCAGGATGCACTGGCATGCCATGCTTTTTGATATAGCCAGGACTTGCCAGCAGCAAGGTTTGGGTCTGGCACAAATTCCAGGCCACATGGGTTTCCGGAACGGTAGACGTATGCCTGATCGCCAAATCAAAACCTTCCTGGGCAAGGGCGCTGATGTGATCCGATAATTCAATTTCAATTTTGATTTCAGCGTATTGATGCATGAACACCGGCAAGCGGGGAATAATTTGCTGCCGCGCCAATGCGACCGGCGCCGTAACCCTGATCACACCCCTGGGCTCTTCGGCCAGTTCCCGGATTTTTTCACAGCCGGTTTCTATGTCGGCAAAAGCCGGGCGGGTAAAAGTTACCAATGCACGACCGGCTTCAGTTAAACGGACGCTGCGAGTCGTACGCCGAACCAGCATGATCCCCATGGCTTTCTCAAGCTCCTGGATACGTTGACTCATGGCGGCCTTGCTAACACCCAGACGCTGGGCAGCAGCCGTATAGCTACCGGTTGACTCAAGAATGCCCAACCAGAAAATGTGTGACCAAAGCGGTTCTATTTTTCGTATATCCATTACTTTATTGTCCAATAATATGAACAATAAATCCAGTATTTTGATATTGATTGACTTTCTTCACCTATCTATACTGCATATAAACATCATTCACCAAAGGAGCAAGACTGTGATCAACCCGACCCCTGCCTACACGGGCAATGAAGATATCGTCAACTATATCAATGGCCAGAAATCAACACCAAACGGTGTCGAGAAACAGGCTGTTTATAATCCTTCAACCGGTGCCGTTACCCGTCACGTGGTGCTGTCCGGTGCCTGGGAAGTGGATCAGGCCGTTGCCGCTGCCAAGGCTGCCGCGCATGACTGGGCAAATACCCCGCCCATTCGCCGGGCCCGCATCATCAACAAGTTCCTTAGTCTGATACAGGAGAATGCCGATACCCTGGCAGCCATCATTACTGCCGAACATGGCAAGGTTTTTACCGATGCCCAGGGCGAAGTCGCCAGAGGCATTGATATCATCGAATTTGCTTGCGGTATCCCCCAATTGCTTAAGGGTGACTACACAGACCAGGTATCCACCAATATCGACAACTGGACCATGCGCCAGCCTTTAGGGGTAGTGGCCGGTATTACCCCTTTCAATTTTCCCGTCATGGTCCCCTGCTGGATGTTCCCGATTGCGATTGCGGCAGGTAATACTTTTATTCTCAAGCCCAGTGAACGAGACCCCAGCGCATCCCTGTTCATGGCCGATTTGTTTAAAAAAGCAGGGCTTCCTGATGGCGTTTTCAATGTCATTCAAGGCGGAAAACCGGCAGTTGATGCCTTGCTTGAGCATCCGGATATTGCCGCCATCAGCTTTGTAGGATCCACCCCGATCGCACACTATATCAGTGAGCAAGCCGCCCATTTCGGCAAACGGGTACAAGCATTGGGTGGCGCCAAAAACCATCTGGTCGTGATGCCCGATGCCGATCTGGAACTTGCCGTAGATGCCCTTGTTGGTGCCGGCTACGGTTCTGCTGGTGAGCGCTGCATGGCCATCTCCGTTGCCTTGCTGGTCGGTGATGTAGGTGACCGCCTGATTCCGATGCTTGCAGAGCGAGCCCGCAACCTGAAAATCATGGATGGCATGCATCTAGAGGCCGAAATGGGACCCATCGTGACCCGTCAGTCACTGGAAAAAATTGAATCATATATTGATTCGGGCATCCAGGAAGGCGCCACCCTTGTTGTGGATGGACGCGGCTACCGTGTTCCCGGACATGAAAACGGTTTTTTCACCGGTGGAACCCTGTTTGACCATGTCACGCCCGAAATGCGTATTTACAAGGAAGAAATCTTTGGTCCCGTACTTTCCTGCGTAAGGGTCAAGGATCTGGGTGAAGCCATTGAACTGATCAACAATCATGAGTTTGGCAATGGCGTTTCATGCTTTACCAGCGACGGACATACGGCGCGGGAGTTTGGCAGGCGCATTCAGGTGGGCATGGTTGGCATTAATGTACCTATTCCGGTGCCGATGGCCTGGCACGGATTTGGCGGATGGAAAAAAAGTCTTTTTGGTGATATGCATGCCTATGGGGAAGAAGGCGTTCGTTTTTACACCCGCCAAAAATCCATCATGCAGCGTTGGCCCGAAAGCATGGCCAAAGGTGCCGAGTTCGCCATGCCAACAGCTAAATAAAATGCCAAAGACCCTTGTACTTTCGTATCAAGGGTCTTTATATCAGGGTTTGCCTTGCCCGCATGCGGGCAAGGCTTATTATCCTGGATTAGCGAACAGCGTACAGATAAAGCTCAACGCGGCGGTTCATGGCACGTCCGCTAGGTGTACTGTTATCAGCAATCGGATCGTTAGGACCACGACCCTCTACACTCATCCGGCCAGATGCAACACCCTGAGAAGCCAGGTAATTGACCACGCTGGAAGCGCGGTTGACAGACAGGGTCTGGTTAAAGGCAGCGGAACCGGTACTATCGGTATGGCCGACTGCTTTCAGGCGCAACGTTGGCTCTTCAACCATGGAGGTTGCCAATGCATTCAGGACTGGATAAATGGCCGGTTTAAGCGTGGCTTGACTGATATCGAACGTAGCACCGTCAGGGATATTGACTTTCAGGCTACCATCGGGCATTTGGGTAGTTGAAACGCCCAGTTGTTTGCCTCCGGCCTGGTCAACCTTGCCAACAATACGATCCCAGTTATAGCCCACAATTGCACCGGTTACCGCACCGATACCGGCACCAATACCTGCCGCTTTCGAGCTGTCACCAATCAGCGCTCCCAAGCCAGCCCCTACTAAAGCACCAATGCCACCACCCGCGGCAGTATTACCACCTTGTGTTGCGCAACCTGCCATAATGGATCCGGCGACCAGAACACCGGCAAGACGTGTTAAACGATAATTCATGTACTTCTCCTATTGGAATCTGTGTTCTTGATGATGAATCACGGCAAGTATGATCAAAAGAATATATGGTTAAAAAACATATATTAAATTTAATACGCTTTCCGCTGCGAATACTAACACACTAAGTCAAATACAAGCACTACCAAGATCTCCTTTTATAAAGCAAGAAAATCCAAAAAAACCACTATCTTGTTGGTTTGCAATGGTTTTTTATATTAAGAAGGATGGTCAATATCTACATTTTAATAACAATCCGCAATAATTTGTAGAATATTTGATGGTGTGGCGTTAATCGGGTTTTATCAATAACATCACCAGCTTGTAATCCTGATGGGTAGCCAGCCTGAAGGTAATCTGCTCAAACTCCAGATAGCCCTTTTCCGGATTCATGAACTCACGTACCCCGCCCTCACGCTCAACCACCGCCTGTCTTGACCACCAATGCTGGAACAGTTCGCTGGAGGCCAGTAATTCCTCAATAATCTGGCTGATATCCGGTTCATCTAGATGGGCACCAATATCGGCCCTGAATTCGGCGACCGAACGGCGCGCGCGTTGCTCCCAATTAACGACCACCTTGGAGGCATCAGGGTTTTGAAAAATGAAGCGGAGTAAATTTGGCGCTTGCTGGCAACTGGGCCAATGATTGAAAAGCGTATCCAGTGGCTGATTGAAAAACAGGATATTCCAGCAACGATCAAGGATATAAGCCGGCCCGGCACAATTATTGACGCAAGCCTGCAGCGATAAAGGCAGGCTGCCATGCTGTGCTTTGCCGTGGTCCGGATCAGTCACTTCAGCCAACTCAAACAGGTAGGCCCGCTCCGCCTTGGTCATATGCAGGACATCGGCCAGGCGGGACCATACTGCACTGGAAACGGAGACATCGCGCCCCTGCTCGATCCAGGTATACCAAGTGACACTAATATCACATAGTTGTGCAACCTCTTCTCGGCGCAGTCCCGGGGTGCGACGACGCTGCCCATGGCTGAGTCCGGCCATTTGGGGTGTTACCCTGGAACGGGCATTACGAACGAATTCGCCCAACACCTGTTTATTGGCCGGTACTCCGGACTTGGTAACCATGGCCGGTTTTACCCAAGACTGCTCATCAGGGCCTTGCGCACTTCCTCTTCATCAAGGCCACTGCGTTCAACATAATCCTTCAATTGGTCCTCACCTATATTGCCCACATTAAAATAGGAGGACTGTGGATGGCTTAAATAGAAACCGGAAACGCTGGATGCCGGATACATGGCCAGGCTTTCGGTTAGCTGCATGCCGATTTCCTCGGGCTGCAAGACATCAAACATGGCCCGTTTGACGGTATGTTCAGGACACGCCGGATAGCCCGGAGCAGGACGGATACCCTGGTATTTTTCCGCGATGACTTCTTCATTGCCGAGTGATTCATCGGGCACATAACCCCACAGGTCTTTCCGTACCCGGGCATGCAGGCATTCAGCCAGGCCTTCTGCCAGACGATCGCCCAGTGCCTTGAGCATGATGCTGGAATAATCATCCATCTCCTGCTCGAAGCGCTTTTCATGGACCTCAATGCCCAAGCCACCGGTTACGGCAAAAAAGCCAATATAGTCTTTAACACCACTTTCTTTGGGGGCGATGAAGTCGGCCAGACACTTGTTGTCCACCCCTTCACGCTTGGCGGTTTGCTGGCGCAGGTTACGCCAGGTAAAGAGGACCTCGGAACGGGACTCATCTTTATAAACCTCAATGTCTTCATGGTTAACCGTATTGGCTGGGTAAAACGCCACCACGCCACTGGCGGTCAACCAACGGCCTTCAATAACCTTTTTCAGCATGGCCTTGCCATCTTCATAAAGCTTACGGGCCTGCTCACCCACTACCTTGTCATCTAGAATAGCCGGAAACTGCCCAAATAAGCCCCAAGTCTGGAAAAACGGCGTCCAGTCGATGAATTTTTCAATTTCACTTAAATCATACTGCTTGAACGTACGACGGCCAATGAATTTAGGCTTGGGCGGGGTGTAGTTTTGCCAGTCAATTTGTGGCTTGGCCTTGCGGGCTTCCAACAGCGGAATAATCGGCGTGGCTTTCCGGTTGGCATGGCGCTCCCGCACTTTTTCGTATTCTTCAGCCGTTTCACGAATAAAGGATTCGGCCTGCTCGGACACCAGTTGTGTAGCCACGCCAACAGCACGGCTGGCATCGGCGGTGTAAACGACCGGGCCGTCATAATGGGGGGCAATTTTAACCGCGGTATGAACCCGACTGGTCGTGGCGCCACCAATCATGAGTGGAATATTCCGCTCACGGAAATAGGGATCACGCTGCATTTCAGAGGCCACATAAGCCATTTCTTCCAGGCTGGGTGTAATAAGGCCCGACAAGCCAACGATATCGGCATTCTCTTCCTTGGCCTTGGCCAGGATCTCGGCACAAGGCACCATCACGCCCATGTTCACGACTTCAAAGTTATTGCACTGCATGACCACGGCCACAATATTCTTGCCAATATCGTGCACATCGCCTTTTACAGTGGCAATCACCATTTTTCCTTTAGCGCGGACATCACCCCCTTGGGCTTCAATCTGCCGCTTTTCTTCTTCAATGTAAGGCACCAGATGCGCCACGGCCTGCTTCATGACTCGGGCAGACTTGACCACCTGTGGCAAAAACATTTTACCGGCACCAAAAAGATCGCCCACAATATTCATGCCATCCATCAAGGGACCTTCAATGACCTCGATGGGACGTCCTCCGCGTTCGGCAATCCTCTGGCGGATTTCTTCAGTGTCTTCAACAATAAACGTGGTAATGCCATGCACCAGCGAATGAGCCAGGCGCTTTTCAACATCCTGTTCACGCCAGGCCAAATCTTCCACTTTTTTAGCACCACTGCCACCCTTGACGGTTTCGGCAAACTCAACCAGCCTTTCAGTTGGTGTCCGTTCATCGGCAGGATCGGTTTTACCCAGCGGAGAGGCACGATTCAAAATAACGTCTTCAACCAGATCCTTGATTTTAGGATCAAGGTCGGCATACACGCCCAACATGCCGGCATTCACAATACCCATCGTTAAGCCTTCACGAATCGCGTAGTAAAGGAAAACGGTATGAATCGCCTCTCGCATCGCTTCGTTGCCACGGAACGAGAAACTTACGTTGGAAATACCACCAGAAATTCGGGCATGAGGCAGGTTCTCATGAATCCATTTAACGGCATCGATAAAATCAAGGCCATAATTGTTATGTTCATCCAAACCAGTAGCTACGGCAAAGACGTTGGGGTCAAAAATAATATCCTCGGCCGGAAAATCCAGCTCTTCGGTTAGCAAGCGATAGGCCTTGCCACAAATATCCTTACGTCGTTGCAGGGTATCCGCCTGGCCCTGTTCATCAAAGGCCATCACGACCACGGCTGCCCCGTATTTACGGCACAAACGGGCATGCTCAAGAAAAGCTTCTTCGCCTTCTTTCATGGAAATAGAGTTGACGATTGGCTTACCCTGTACGCACTTCAAGCCCTCCTCAATGACTTCCCATTTGGAGCTGTCAATCATGACAGGCACACGGGCGATATCCGGTTCGGAGGCTATCAAATTCAGGAACCGGCGCATATTGGCTTTGGAGTCCAACATGGCTTCATCCATGTTGATATCAATAATTTGCGCACCGTTTTCCACCTGTTGACGGGCCACTGACAGCGCCTCATCAAACTTTTCTTCACGAATCAGGCGCAAGAATGCCTTGCTACCCGTTACGTTGGTCCGCTCGCCAACGTTGATAAACAAAGAATCATCATCAATATTCAGTGCTTCCAGGCCAGACAGGCGGGTTTTAACTGGCACCAGAGGCACTTCACGGGCTGGCAGGCTCTTCACGCTTTGCGCAATCGCCTGAATATGCTCGGGCGTAGTACCGCAACAGCCACCCACCATATTCACAAAACCGGCCCGGGCAAACTCTGCCAGCAAAGAAGAGGTGTCGGCAGGTGTCTCATCAAAGCCGGTATCGCTCATGGGATTGGGCAGACCCGCATTGGGGTACACACAAACATAGGTATCGCTAAGTTTTGAAAGCTCGGCCACGTAGGGGCGCATCAGTGCTGCTCCCAGCGCACAGTTCAATCCAATCGTAACAGGACGGGCATGGCGGATCGAGTTCCAGAAAGCTTCGACGGTTTGCCCGGAAAGGATACGTCCGGAAGCATCGGTCACCGTGCCTGAAATCATGACAGGCAGGCGTACGCCACGTGCTTCGAAGACGTTTTCCACCGCAAAGATGGCAGCTTTGGCATTCAGGGTATCGAAAATGGTTTCAATCAGGACAATATCAATATCACCATCAAGCAGACCATTTAATTGTTCGGTATAGGCCTCGGCCAATTCCTCGAAAGTAATATTGCGCGCACCCGGGTCATTCACATCGGGAGAAATGGAAGCCGTCTTGGGCTGTGGGCCCAATGCACCCGCCACAAAACGCGGATGTTTGGCCGTGCTGAACTCATCACAGGCCTGACGCGCCAGCTTGGCCGATTCAAGGTTCAACTCATAGGCCAGGCTGGCTAAATCATAGTCACCCTGGGCAACCGCTGTTGCTCCGAATGTATTGGTTTCAATCACATCGGCACCTGCGGCCAGATACTTGCGATGGATATCCAGAATAAGGTCGGGACGCACCAGTGACAAGAGCTCGTTATTGCCCTTTACATCCTTGCCATGATCAGCAAACCGCTCACCACGAAAATCGGATTCGCCAAGTTTATATTGCTGGATCATGGTTCCCATGGCGCCATCAAGGACAAGAATGCGGCCGGAACCCAGCTGACGTACAAATTCGGCACCCTTTGTATAGGCGGAAAGCGGATATGGAAGTTTAGGATAAGACACGTTGGACCTGAAAATTAAATTGTCATGGCCGTTAGTGTACTAAATATTATGGCTGTGTTACAGTATCGCCCTTATTGCAAGGTGCTTTCAGGTCGTTCGTATCTGTGAAAGTTAAATGGGAAACAGGAAATAAAGCCGGTCACTTCACTACACCGTCATATTCAGCCTGTGCTGCCCCCGCAACGGTAAGCTGCCAGGTATTCAATTACCCGCAACCAGCCCGATACCAGCCAAACAATAAACATTCTCCAATTCCTATGTGCGGGGTCGCACATATTGTGAAGGCCATTTAAATGAATTTTACGCTCCACCCTCGTGCGCTGGCACTGACTGCCTGTTTCGCACCGACATTGCTTTTTGCCCAAACCCCAACCAGCCCTGCCGTTAATCCCACTGTCCTGGACACCATTGTTGCCACCCCTGCCCGCATGACGCAGCCGCTGGATAAGGTCATTGGTGATGTGACAGTAATTCAGGCTGAAACACTGCAAAATTCCGGCATGCAACCCCTGACTGATATTCTGTCCAGGCAGCCGGGTCTTCAAATCTATAACTCGGGTGGGCCACAAACGCTTTCTGGCGTTTATATGCGTGGCGCAAGCCCCCAGCAATCGCTGGTCATGGTCAATGGCATGCGCATCAATGACAACATGTCAGGCTCCACTCACTGGTCAGCCATTGACCCCAGTACCATTGAACGGATTGAAATCATTCGTGGTGCAGCCAGCAGCCTGTATGGGTCGAACGCCATGGGTGGCGTGATTAACATCATTACCAAACCCGGCGGACAAGACCGCCCCTTCAGTGCCTTTGGCAATTTTGGAGTCGGCACCGACAGCACGTTCAAGGCCGGTTTCGGTTTTTCCGGGGCACAAAATAATTGGAACTATAGCCTGGCAGCCAGCTATGCATCCAGCGACGGCTTTAATGCCACCAATCCTGACTCAGGCCCTTACACTTACAATCCCGATGACGATGGCTATACCCAAACCAGCCTGACCGGTTCGTTGGGTTATGAATGGAATCCCGGCCAGCGGGTTGACCTGACTTTCCTGCATGGCTATAACCATGGTGACTTTGATTCCGGAGAGTATTATGCGGATACCTACGGCATTACCCGCCAGCAAGCGTATACACTAAGCAGTACCAATCAAATCACCGATAACTGGGAAAGCATCCTGAGTTTTGGCTACAGCAAAAGCGACTATGACTCCCAAGCCTCTTATGGCCGCTCCGAATTAGGGACCATCCAGCGCCAATACAGCTGGCAAAACAACCTTAAGCTAGACAAGAACAATTCACTCTCACTGGTACTGGAGCACCTTGACGAACGGGCAGGTGGCACTTCCATCTTAACCCGCCAACACCGTGACACCAATGCGATTGGCCTGATCTACCGGGGTGATTTTGACCGTCATCACTTGCAGGCCAGCGTCCGCAACGACAATATTTCCGGTTATGGCGACAAAACCACAGGTAGCCTGGGCTATGACTACGACCTGACCTCTTCGCTCAAGCTGGGAGTCGCAGCCAGCACCGGGTTTCGTGCACCAACCTTTGCCGACCTGTACACGCCACTTAGCTGGGGCTACCAGGGCAATCCCAACCTGAAACCGGAGAAATCCAAAAACATCGAGGCCAGCCTGCGCTACCAAAGCGATGACACCCAACTAGGCCTGGTGATCTTCCAGAACAAATTCAGAGACCTGATCAATCCTTACGTATGCGATGCGATGTTCAACTGCACCTCTGAAAATACAGAAAAAGCCACGATTCGCGGCCTGTCACTGGAAGCCTCCCACCAGTTTGGCAACACCCTGCTCAGCGCCGGCGCCGATTTCCTGAATCCCAAAGATGACATCAGCGGAAAAACCCTGGTCCGCAGGGCGAAGCAGGTTTATCGTCTCTCGGTTACCCATAAGCTGGACAATGCCGAACTGGGTGCCAGCTATCAATTTGTCAGCAAACGCTATGATGACAAACATAACACTGATGCCAAAAAACTGGGGGGCTACGGCCTGCTCAACCTGCATGCGTCCTACCAATTCAACAAAAACCTGCAGGGCCAGATCTTCTGGAACAATGTAACCGACAAGAAATACAATACTGCCTACGGATACAATACCCAGGGCTCCAATGTATTTCTAAACTTGGCTTGGCGCATGTAACAGGCTAGCCATGAGTTTCCGGTTCTCCCTGCCTATCTCATTGGCAGGGAGAACCGGAATCGGCTGATGGATTTTCTGGACCACCCAAGCTGTCTGCAGGTTTGAAAACCATGAACCTGCATATATACAAGCAGGCTTTTTCGGATCAAAAACATGAAGCTTCATCACTGGCTTTTCACCGGCATTTGCCTTCTGGCCGGTTCATGGAATGCTGCCCTGCCCACCCGGGCAGGCACTTTAAGCGCCCCCTTGCCGGACACGGCAAAGCGTATTATTAGCCTGTCGCCCCATGCTACAGAACTTATATTTTCAGCTCAGGCTGAAGAAAACCTGATTGGCGTAGCCAAAGGCAGCAACTACCCACCCGCAGCAAACAACATTCCCAGTGTTGGCGACAGCCTGCGCCCCAATGCCGAGTTATTGCTTAGCCTGAAACCCGACCTGGTTGTGGCCTGGTCCTCTGGTGGCTTGCCCGTTTCAGGGCTTCAACAGGCTGAACGCATGGTACCGGTTTTGTCTCTTCAGCCAGAAAAACTGGCAGACATCACAGCAGACCTTTTGCAAATTGCCACGCTTGCCGGCACGCTGGAACAAACCCGGCCACTGGCTAATGAACTGGAAGAAATCATTAGCCATACCCGTGACGAATACAGCGCCCGAACCCTTGTTCCTGTTTATATTTTCTTAGGTAACACGCCGCTTTACACGCTGGGGGGCAAGCCTATCCTGAATGAAATGCTGCAAGTGTGCGGTGCCTACAATATTTTCAAAGACCTTAATACCCCTTCTCCTATTGTAAGTATGGAAAGCATTATGCAGCGCAGGCCACAACTCATACTGGCTGGCGCTGCCAAGGAAGAAACGCCCAAAGACATACTGGCCTTTTTCAACAACAAAGGGTTTGCATTTGAACAGCGGGACATTGTTACCCAACATCCCGATATTTTATTTCGCCCTACAGCACGGCTGATTCGTGCCCTGCCCGGGCTTTGCAAGTCTATAGACCAGGTTCGTGCCAGCGCACGCCCTTAGCTCTTGCTTAGCGAACCAACTCAAGTTCTTCCTGCTCCAGCCTCTGCTGTATAGCCTTGGCGGCTACTACCCCGTCTGCCATGGACGTAATGATACAGGGATGATGGCGGTTAGCCACTTCCCCAATCGCATACACTCCCGGCACATTCGTTTCGGCGGTATGTACATTTGTATTGACATAGCCTTTTTCGCTGCAAGAAAGACCCAGGCTTTCCACGCCATTAAGCTGCGCCTGCCAGCCGTAAAATACCATAACCACATCATACTGATGCCCGTTTACGGTCCTGGCTAGCGGATCAAACACATACTCTCCGGTATGAATCCGGTTTTGTGCCAGGGATTCAAACCATTGTTTTTGTGCCCTGACATGACGGGCATAAATATCCACCGACAAGGCGCCTCTTTTTTGCGCAAAAATGGCATTTTCAAAAGCATTGTCACCGCCTCCCAAGACAGCGACCTTCTTGTTGGCAAACTCATATTTCGAGATATGCCTGCCGGGTCCAACCAAGACATGATCATATTTTTGATTGGCCAATTCGGTTGGAAAACGGGCGGTGACGCCACTGGCCACTACCACAAAGCGTGACAGGAGAGAATGACCATCAAAGTAAACCCGAAACAGTTTTTGAAAAACCGCTGTTTCATGGTTATCCGCCTTGTTCAACAAAGTATTGATCTGCCCGGGATCTTCGATAATCTCCACCCTATCCACCCGCATTTTCAATAGTACGGGTACCCTGGCACCATCAAGGCTACGCTTGATCTGCACCGCCACCTCTTCGCCGGTCAACCCGGGAGCGGTTACGTTCCATGCATCTTCGAAGGGGTTATGTGCAGCCAAGCCCCCCACCTGCTCAGAGGCATCAAGAATTAACGGGGAAAAGCCCAAATGGGCAAGCCATACTGCGCAAGAAGCGCCCGCAGGGCCTGCGCCAATCACAATCGCATCATATACAACCGGTTGCATTAAGCCAAATCCTTTTTTCCATGAAAAATCAATGATTTTCTTTACCTTGAAGGCCTCATTGTAGCCTCTTCAAATGAGATAACCACTACAATTAAGCCCTTGATAAATTGCAAAGAAAACGCGTTATTCTTTGTCGCTACATATTAACCTTAATTCTATGTCAACTCGTCGTATATTCTTCTCTCGCCTTGCCCTTGATGCCCGTATTGGCATTCTTGAACATGAGCTGCGTGCAACCCAACCCCTGCATATTGATGCAGAAATAGATATTCATGTCCCCAGACAACTGAATGACAACGATATCAGCAGCGTTCTTGATTATCGCAAACTACGTGAAGCCATTATCGAAGAATGTACCCGTGCACACATTCACCTGGTTGAATCACTGGGCGACATGATCGCCAACCGTTTGCTGAAAGATTTCCCTGAGGTCCAGAAAGTCATGCTCAGGATCAGCAAACCCATGGCTTTTGCCGATTGTGATGCGGTTGGCATCGAAGTTGTTGCAGGAAGATAAACATGAGTACCGAGCATAGTGGCGCAGCTGCCGAAAAAGTCCGCCTTGAAAACAACAAGCTAAGCAAACGAGTTATCCGGGAAGCGGCTACCGCCATTGTTGATTACAACATGATTGAAGATGGCGACAAAGTGATGGTTTGCCTTTCGGGTGGCAAAGACTCTTACGGCATGCTGGATATCCTCCTGACCCTGCAAAAACGAGCCCCCATCAAATTCGACATTGTGGCCGTCAACCTGGATCAGAAACAACCCGGATTTCCCGAGCACATCCTGCCCGAGTACCTGACAAAAATCGGGGTTCCTTTTCATATTGAAAACCAGGACACCTATTCCATCGTCAAGCGACTGATTCCGGAAGGCAAAACAACCTGTTCATTATGCTCTCGACTGCGGCGCGGTATTTTATATCGTGTAGCCGATGAGCTGGGCGCAACCAAAATTGCCCTTGGTCATCATCGGGATGATATTTTGGCGACCTTCTTCCTGAACCTGTTTTATGCAGCCAAACTTAAAACCATGCCGCCCAAGCTGGTTTCCGACGATGGCAAACATACGGTCATCAGGCCACTTGCCTATATCGCCGAAAAAGACCTGATTGCCTATGCCGAAATGAAACAGTTCCCCATCATTCCATGCAACCTGTGCGGCTCCCAGGAAAACCTGAAACGACAGGAGATCAACCAGATGATCCGGGCATGGGAAAAAGAAAGCCCCAAAAAAGTATGGAATATATTCAAATCCCTGTCTGCGGTTACCCCCTCACATTTGATGGATCGCCAGCTGTTTGATTTTGTCGGCCTCAAGCCTACCGGGCTGGCCGATGAAAACGGTGACAAGGCCTTTGACTCAGAAACCTTTCCCGATCTTGAGCCGGAAAACGCAGTGCAAGCTGATCAAATCCAGTCTGTCTCACGCAACAAAACCATTTTCATACAACCTCAAAATTAATTGTTCGCCAGCCATGACCAATCGTGAACTTCACCAGGCTCCTTTGGGAAAAGAAACGCAATACCCGGATCAATACGACCCATCCCTTCTGTTTCCGATTCCCCGCTCTACTGGCAGGGCGCAACTTTCTTTGCAGCCGCACCCCCAGTGGTATGGTGCCGATATCTGGACTGCCTACGAGCTATCCTGGCTAAATCCCAAAGGCAAGCCACGGGTAGCCATGGCCACATTTACTTTTGATGCAGCCGCACCCAACATCATCGAATCGAAATCTTTTAAGCTTTACCTGAATTCATTTAACCAGACCCGGCTGGAATCGTCAGAAAACCTGCTGGCCCACCTGCAAAAAGATTTATCTGCCGCCAGCGGCGCTCCGGTCTCAATCCTGCTAGTCGAGCCAGACAATTTTGAACAGCAAAGCATACACAATCTTGATGGCACGCTCATTGACGAACTGGATATAGTCCCCAAGCACTATGAGCCTGCGGCAAGCCTGCTTCAATGCGAACCTGAAACCATCGCGCATGAAACCCTGGTCTCGAACCTGCTTAAATCCAACTGCCCGGTCACACGGCAACCCGACTGGGGTAGCCTGCAAATCAGTTATGAAGGGCCGGCAATTAACCACGCAAGCCTGCTGGAATACATTATTTCTTACCGCAACCATGACGGTTTTCATGAGCAATGCGTGGAACAGATTTTTTGTGACATCCTGAAACACTGCCAGCCCACCAAACTCTTTGTGTATGCGCGGTATACCCGAAGGGGCGGCCTGGATATCAACCCCTGGCGCAGCACTTATCCCGTCCATTCCCTGGCGACAGCCCGCCAGGCCCGCCAATAATAATCAAACGGCCCACGCTAACCTAACAGCTGCGTGGGCCTGTCCAACCTATTTCCCCTGCTCCCCCACTGCTTTCCGGCTGGTTTAAATCCGCATTTACGTACTGTTTCTTTTAACCCTTAAAATTTTCTTTTTAATAAATGCCTTATGTGCATTTGATATACTTAACAGATAAAAAATAGGCAGCCCTATCTACAGTTGGGCATAACCCTGTGACTGTCATTAAAATTAGGATGCACCATGTTTTTCAGTGATATACCTTTACACCTTGTTTTTGTCATTGGCATTATTATTGTTTTTATCGGTATCGGCCTGAAAGACCATAATCCGGGCATTGTCGTCATGGGCCTAGGCCTGTTCGTCATGATTTATGTCATCATCCAGAAAGCCATCGAAGTTTTTGGCTACTAAAACCAATACCTCACCTGTCATCATTCCGCCAGGCTTGACCGTCTCATGATGACATCCTGGTTTCCTGCCATCAGAGTTTCTCAATGCGCGCATCAAACAAAAAACCGATTATCCCCGTCATTATTATCCTTGCGGCTATTGCCATCGGCGTCTATTACTGGAAACAGGCCGAGTCCAACAATCAGCTTGATGGATTTATCAGCAGCAATGGCCGCATCGAGGCAACCGAACTGGATATTTCCAGCAAGCTCGCCGGGCGCATCCAGGAAATCCAGGTCAACGAAGGAGACTTCATCAAGGCAGGCCAACCCCTGGCCCACATGCAAATTGATGTCCTGAAAGCCCAGCTTGAGCAGGCAAAGGCAGAGCATCAGCAGGCATTGAACAATGTGAACATTGCCAAAGTACAGGTTAACGCCCGTGAAAGCGAATACACCGCCAGCCAGGCGGTAGTCACACAGCGTGAAAGTCAATTCACCCTGGCCAAACAACGCCTGAGCCGAACCGAAACCCTGGCGGCCCGAGGTGCCATACCCAAACAAACCCTTGACGATGACCGTTCAGCGGCACGCAGCACCGAAGCAGGACTGAATGCAGCAAACGCCCAACTCAATGCCGCACAGGCAGCCATCAAGGCAGCCAAGGCCCAGGTAATCGGCGCAGAGTCGGCAGTACTTGCGGCAGAAGCAGCCATCAAGCGCATCCAGGCTGATATTGATGACAGCATCCTGAAGTCACCACGTGACGGACGCGTTCAGTTTCGCATTGCCCAGCCAGGCGAAGTTGTGGGTGGCGGTGGCAAAATCCTGAATGTCATCGACCTTAACGATGTCTATATGACTTTCTTCCTGCCCGAAACCGTAGTGGGACGCATTGCCCTGGGTACCGATGTACATATTGTCCTTGATGCCGCCCCAGAGTACGTCATCCCGGCCAAGGTTTCTTTTGTGGCCAGCGCAGCACAGTTCACCCCCAAAACCGTTGAAACCGCCAGTGAACGCCAAAAACTCATGTTCCGCGTCAAGGCTCGAATCCCCCCCGAACTGCTGCAAAAACATCTTGAACAAGTCAAGACAGGCCTGCCAGGCATGGCCTGGATCAAACTGGACCAGAACAAGCCTTGGCCCGAACATTTAAGCGTAAAGCTGCCGGAGTAAGCAAGCCATGAATACACCGGTAGCCAGCCTGCATGAGGTCAGCCTAAGCTACGGCAAAAAGCAGGCACTGGACAATATCAGCCTGACTATTCCAGCAGGCATGATGGTGGGACTCATTGGCCCCGATGGTGTTGGCAAATCCAGTCTTTTATCCCTCATTGCCGGTGCCCGTGCCATTCAGTCCGGTAGCGTGCAGGTATTAAATGGCAGCATGGCCGATGCAGCACACCGCAGCCAGGTTTGTCCCCATATTGCCTACATGCCCCAAGGGCTAGGTAAAAACCTCTACCCCACCCTTTCTATTGAAGAAAACCTTCAATTTTTTGCCCGCCTGTTCGGTCACGATGAACAGGAACGACGCAAGCGGATTGATGACCTTACCCAAAGCACCGGCCTGTATCCTTTTTTATCCCGCCCGGCAGGCAAACTGTCCGGGGGCATGAAGCAAAAACTGGGTTTGTGCTGTGCCCTGATTCACGACCCAAACTTATTGATTCTTGACGAGCCAACTACCGGTGTTGATCCACTGGCCCGCAGCCAGTTCTGGGACCTGATCAATCGTATCCGGCAAAACCGGCCACACATGAGTGTGATTGTGGCAACCGCCTATATGGAAGAAGCCGACCGCTTCGACTGGTTGATTGCCATGGATGATGGCAAGGTGCTGGCAACCGGGACACCCCATGAACTGCATGAAAAAACCGGCTCCAGTTCACTGGAAGAGGCCTTCATCAAGCTGCTCCCCGAAGAAAAAAGGGTAGCGCACCATGCCATTGCCATCCCTCCATTCAATGATGAGAATGCCGACATTGCCATTGAAGCACAAGATTTAACCATGCGCTTCGGTGATTTTGTGGCGGTTGACCATGTCAATTTTCGCATCCAAAAGGGTGAAATTTTCGGTTTTCTGGGCTCCAACGGCTGCGGTAAATCCACCACCATGAAAATGCTGACGGGGCTGCTAGAGGCCTCTGAAGGCAAGGCCTGGCTGTTTGGCCAAGAGGTTAACCCCAAAGACATTGATACCCGGCGCCGGGTAGGCTATATGTCGCAGGCCTTTTCCCTTTACTCGGAACTGACGGTAAAGCAAAACCTGGTGCTGCATGCCCGCCTCTTCAAGGTACCCGAAGCACAAATTCCTGCCCGTGTTGAAGCCATGATCCAGCGCTTTGACCTTGCGGATGCAGTTAACGCCTTGCCCGACAACCTGCCCATGGGTGTACGCCAGCGACTGTCCCTGGCTGTTGCTGTGGTTCACGGGCCTGAATTGCTCATCCTGGATGAGCCCACTTCAGGTGTGGACCCGATTGCACGGGATATGTTTTGGCAACTCATGATAGACCTGGC
Source organism: Advenella sp. RU8 (assembly GCF_048381675.1). Taxonomy (NCBI): domain Bacteria; kingdom Pseudomonadati; phylum Pseudomonadota; class Betaproteobacteria; order Burkholderiales; family Alcaligenaceae; genus Advenella; species Advenella sp. RU8. The sequence continues at coordinate 4,175 of NZ_JBLWIS010000006.1, read as the reverse complement.
CCGCAAAGACGGGGTAACCATTTTTATTTCCACCCACTTCATGAATGAGGCCGAACGCTGCGACCGCATCTCCTTCATGCATGCAGGCAAGGTGCTGGTTAGCGGTACACCGGCAGAACTGATGCAACAACGTGGTACCCAAACGCTGGAAGAAGCCTTCATTGCCTATCTGGAAGATGCGGTTTCCGAAGAAAATGCAGGTAAAACACCAGCATCGCAAGCAGCACCCGAACATGCCTCCCCCTCCCCTGAACCCAAACCGGAATCGCCCGGGTTTAGAGGCTTCAGCTTTTCAAGAGCTTTCAGTTATACCCGGCTTGAAACCCTGCAATTGCAGCGTGATCCGGTACGCCGTACCCTTGCCCTGCTTGGAACCGCCATTCTCATGTTCATTATGGGCTATGGCATCAGCATGGACGTGGAAGACCTGACTTTTGCCGTACTGGACCGGGACCAAACCTCATTAAGCCAAAACTATACGCTCAACCTGGCCGGCTCCCGCTATTTTATTGAAAAGCCCCCTATCAAGGACTATGCCGATCTTGACCGGCGCATGCGTAGCAACGAAATCGTGCTAGCAATAGAGATACCCCCAGGCTTTGCCCGCGATATCAAGCAAGGAAAAAAAGTGGAAATCGGCGCATGGGTTGATGGCGCCAATCCGCAACGGGCAGAAACCGTCCAAGGCTATGTCATGGGGATGCACCAAGGCTGGCTGGCCACCATGGCCACGGAACGTTTGGGCATAGACCCGACAAGTACGCTCCTGGCCCAGGTTCAGACCCGGTTCCGCTATAACCCCGATGTCAAAAGCCTGCCAGCCATGGTACCGGCTGTCATACCCCTGCTGCTGCTCATGATCCCGGCCATGCTTTCCGCCCTGGCGGTGGTACGGGAAAAAGAACTCGGTTCAATTATCAACCTGTACGTTACACCGGTTACCCGCAGCGAATTCCTGCTGGGCAAACAGGTGCCTTATGTCATCCTTGGCATGATGAACTTCCTGCTCATGTCTTTTCTGGCGGTCACGGTTTTTGATGTTCCCATCAAGGGTAATTTCCTGGCACTCTTGCTAGCTGCCTTTCTGTACGTTCTGTTTGCCACCGGGGTAGGACTGTTCTCCTCAACATTCACCAAAAGCCAGATTGCCGCCATGTTCTTTACCATGATCGGAACACTGTTGCCCGCTATCCAGTTCTCCGGCCTGCTCAATCCGGTTTCCGCCCTTGAGGGTTTTGCCGCATTCATTGGCCACATTTTTCCAACCACCTACTTCCTCATGATCAGCCGGGGCATTTTCAACAAGGCACTCGGCTTTCAGGACCTCTTTTTTTATTACTGGCCTCTGTTGGTGGCAGCCATGTTTATTCTGCTGCTGTCCATTGCATTACTGAAAAAACAGGACAGCTGATCATGCCCAATTTCAAAAATGTTTATCGCCTAGGCATCAAAGAATTCTGGAGCCTTATCAGGGACCCGATTATGCTGTTCCTGATTATTTATACTTTCACCGTTTCGGTCTATACCGCAGCAACGGCCATGCCAGAAACCCTGCATGGGGCCCCCATCGCGATTGTTGATGAAGACCGCTCCCCATTATCCGGCCGGATCGTCAGTGCCTTTTTCCCTCCTCGCTTTACCCATCCGGAAATGATTTCCATCAATGAGATGGATTCCGGCATGGATGAGGGCCGTTTTACTTTCGCGCTTAATATCCCCACTGATTTCCAGAAAGACGTACTGGCAGGCAAGCAACCGGAAATCCAGCTAAACGTAGACGCCACCCGAATGTCACAGGCATTTACCGGAAGCGGATATATCCAGCAAATTGTCAACAGTGAAGTCGCGGAGTTTGTTCAGGGCTACAAAGCCACCGAGGCCCCCATGGTGGATCTGGCCTTGCGAATGCGCTTCAACCCAACCCTGGAACGTTCCTGGTTTGGTGCCTTGATGGAAATCATCAACAGCATCACCATGCTTTCGATTATCCTGACCGGGGCAGCCCTTATCCGCGAACGTGAACACGGCACCATCGAACACCTGTTGGTCATGCCCGTGACCCCCACTGAAATCATGCTTTCCAAAATATGGTCAATGGGCCTGGTAGTTCTGGTTTCATCGGCATTTTCACTGCAGATGATTGTCCAAGATGCACTAAAAATACCAATTGAAGGTTCAATCATGCTTTTTCTTGCGGGTGCGGCATTGCATTTGTTTGCCACGACTTCCCTGGGCATATTCATGGCAACCTTGTCACGCAACATGCCCCAGTTCGGACTCCTGATGGTGCTGGTTCTGCTACCTTTACAAATGCTTTCAGGAGGCAGTACCCCAAGGGAAAGCATGCCCCAATTTGTACAGGACATCATGTTGCTGGCGCCTACTACCCACTTTGTCTCATTGGGCCAGGCCATTCTTTATCGCGGTGCGGACTTTGAAGTTGTGTGGACACAATTTCTTTACCTTTTTATTATTGGCTTTGTCCTGTTTGTGTTCTCACTCAACCGTTTCCGGAAAATGCTCAGCCAAATGTCCTGAGTTTTTCAGTATGTCGAGTACCACCAGTCGCAATCTGCCACTAGGTACTCGACTTGGCTAACCTCAAGGTGCGTGCTAGCAATACCTCATACAGCGGTTTTCCGCCCAGGCTTTCCGCAATCAGGTTCGCAGTGACTGCGGTTAACAAAACCGGCATTATCAATGCATAAGTACCGGTTAACTCAACCACCAAAACCATGCCCACTAAAGGGGCACGGATCGTACTGGCAAACAGGCCTGCCATACCCGCCACGGCAAATGCCACGATTGCCCCTGGGGGCACGGTCATCACCAACTCAAGCAATCCTAATAAAAATACACTTAATGAGGTAGCCAAAGCCAAAATCGGTGCAAAAACACCAGATGGCGCCCCGGAAGAATAACTTGCCGCGGTAGCAAAAAAACGTATAAGTACCACGAGTCCCAATAAACCCACTGGCAAAGGATGATTGACAATCGTCATAACCAGCGACTCGCCACCCCCCGTCGCCGCTGGAAATGCAATGACCAAAGGACCAATAACAAGCCCCAGCAAAGCAGGTAAAAAATAAGGGGACACGCGCAAACCAATATCCTGTGCTTTATCCAGTCCAAACAGAATGGTTTTATTAAATACTACTCCCGCCACGCCCAATATCACACCCAACAGCACAAATACAGGCAGAAACTCTAATGGCATTTGCGTAGCAGTGAGCGCCATGAAGGGTGTCGTACCGGACATCAGCATCGTTATCACGGCACTACAGCCGCATGCAATGATAACACCCGTATAGGTACGGGCCGTATTCGGAAAAACGTTACGGGCTTCCTCCAGAATAAAAATCATGGATGCTAGCGGTGCATTAAATGCGGCAGTCAGGCCGGCAGCTCCCCCCGCCCCTAACAAGGCGCGTGCTTCTTGAACCCCAAAAGCAAACCGGGCGCTAATAGCTTGGGCGATAGCAGCCCCCATATGAATCGTCGGCCCCTCACGCCCACCCACCAATCCGGCACCTAAAGCCAAGATACCACCCATGAATTTAACTGGCAAAATACGTTGCCAGCGCACCTGTCGCAAACCCGCCATTGCGCCTTCCACTTCCTGCACACCCGAGCCACTGGCCTCGGGTGCAAAAGAACGGACTAATGCAACCGCGCCACAGAACATCAGGGCGGAAAAAAGCCCCATAAACAAATACAGCAAGGGCCCCTCCAGCCCCAGCAAGAAGGGCAAATGAGCGGTCAAACTGGTGACTCCTTGGAGCGATTGATGAAACACGCCACCAACGATCCCGGTCAAAACTCCAATTAATACGGCACAAAAATAATAGACAGCGCTTTTCGTGGTCTGACTAGACTGATTGACGGTCTGTACAGGCAATGTTTTCATGAGCATGTTCTCCGTTTATTCTTAATCTGGTTATGCTCAAATAGACTTGCTTGACCTAACCCAATAGACGAACTGTGCGCATTATACCTGCCCTTGCAGGCACCTGTCAGCATAGGGCAAGGATTAAAGTCAGGAAAGCTGGCCTGCCTAGAGGGTCAAGAGCGTCGTTCTTGAATTTTACAGAGGCAAGCTTGCAGGTAGTATTACTTGCTCGTTGCTCGTTCCCACGCTCCGGCGTGGTAACGAGTTTGTGTATGCTGGCTGGTTA